>JAEXNZ010000346.1 GCA_023439425.1 Pseudomonadota bacterium | reverse complement strand
AGCTGGTGCCGGCGTAGTTGGCTTCGTAGCCGAGCACGCGGTCCAGCTCCAGCGGGTGGCCGACGTTTTCGTGGATGGTCAGGAACAGGTTCGACGGGTCCAGCACCAGGTCGTACTTGCCCGGCTTCACCGACGGAGCCTTGAGCTTCTCGCGCGCGTGGCGCGCGGCGGCGATGGCATCCTCGACCGGATCGTAGGAATCGCGATAGGCGGTGATGCCGCCGGGCAGGGCGATCTTGCCGCTGGCGTCGCCGTCCAGGAATTCGTAGCCCATGCCCATCGGCGAGGACAGCCCGGCACGGGTGCGGAACTTGCCGCTGGCCTTGTCGATGGCGGTGGCGGTGAACGGCAGCCAGATGCGGTGCACGTCCTGGTCGATGAAGGAGCCGTCGCTGGAGGCGAAGTACTTCTGTTCGTTGACCAGGAACAGGGTGGAATTGATGAAGTTCGCGCCGGCGTTCAGCGCCGCGGCGTTCAGGCTGAGCAGCAGGTCCACCTTCTCCTGCACCGGCACGGCCATGGCGTTCTTGCGGATCGGGGTCTTCCAGCTGACCTCGCCCACGCCCTTGACCGGGGCCAGCTGCACCGGCTTGGTCTGCAGGGTGGCGTTGGCGCGGGCGATGGCCGCGGCCTGGTTGACCGTCGCCAGCACGGCGGCCGGGGTCTGCTCGCGGGTCGCGGCAAAGCCCCATGCTCCATTGACGATCACCCGGATGCCGATGCCCGAGGACTCGCTGTTGGTGACGTTCTGGACCTGGGCCTCACGGGTGATCACCGCCTGGTTGAGGTAACGGCCGATGCGCACGTCGCAGTAACTGGCCCCGGCGCGCTTGGCGGCGGCCAGCGCGGCCTCGGCCAGCACCTTCCTGCGGCCCACGTCGCCGGGTTCCAGCAGCTGCTCGGCTGCAATCAGCCGCGCATGCGGCAGCATCAGGCCAGCCAGGCCCATCCCAGACAGGGTCAGAAACTCACGACGTTGCACAGCAGGCAGTTCCCCAGCAGCGGTTTCGGGCCAAAGCCGTCAACCTTGGACAAGTCCTCGACTTTCGGGGGAGCGCCGGGAGTGGCACAAGTGACTCCGGTCATGGTTGGATGTGCGCTGTGACGACAATCTGCAACTGACATGACCCAACAGCGATGGTCCGAGGCCTGCGAGCGCAACCGCGACCCGATCCTGGCCGAACTGCGCCGCTACCTGCACGACCGCCAGCGGGTGCTGGAGATCGGCAGCGGCACCGGCCAGCACGCCGCCTATTTCGCCCAGCAGCTGCCGCATCTGTACTGGCAGGCCAGCGACCATCCGGACTATCTGCCCGGCATTGCCGAGCGCCTGGCCGAGGCCGCGCTGCCCAACGCGCCGCCGCCGTGGCCGCTGCAGGCGGTGCTGGAGCCGCAGCCCGGACTGGCCCCGTGGCCGGTTGAAGCGGGCAGGTTTGATGCGGTCTACAGCGCCAACACTCTGCACATCATGAGCTGGACGCACGTGCAGGCCCTGTTCGCCGGGCTGCCGGCGGTAATGGCCCCGGGGGCATTGCTGTGCGTGTACGGGCCGTTCAATTACGGCGGGGAATACACCAGCGACAGCAACCGGACCTTTGATATGTGGTTGAAGGACCGCGACCCGGTCTCGGGCATCCGCGATGTCGATGCCGTGGATGCGCTGGCCTCAGCGCAAGGCCTGGCGCTGATCGACGATGTGGCGATGCCGGCCAACAACCGCCTGCGGGTGTGGCGGCGCTGAACGCGATCAAGCCACCTGCACGATATGCAGCGCCTTCGGGTTCCGCCACTGCGCCAGCAGCGCGGCTTCCCTTGCCTTGGCGCTGTGCAGGTGCGCTTCCTTGACGTGCCCGTAGCCGCGGATGTGCTCGGGAATGCTGGCGATCTCCACCGCCAGCGCCACCCGGTCATCGTCCAGCCCGGCCAGCAGTTCGTCCACGGTGCGTGCGTAGTCCTCGATAAGCTGGCGCTCGCCGCGACGCTCCTCGGTCCGGCCGAACACGTCGAAGGTGCCACCGCGCAGGAACTTCAGCTTCGCCAGCAGGCCGAACGCCTTCATCATCCACGGCCCGTACTCCTGCTTGATCAGCCGACCCTGTTCGTCCTTCTTGGCGAACAGCGGCGGAGCCAGGTGGAAGCGGACCTCGAAATCGCCCTCGAACTGCTGCTGCAGGCGGCGCTGGAACTCGCCGCTGGTGTACAGGCGGGCCACTTCGTACTCGTCCTTGTACGCCATCAGCTTGAAGTAGTAGCGGGCCACAGTCTCGGTCAGCGCGGTGCTGCCGGCCTTGTCCCACTCGGCTGCGCGGACCTTATCGACCAGCGCGCGGTAACGCGCGGCATAGGCGGCGTCCTGGTAGTCGGTGAGGAAACGCACGCGGCGCTCGATCAGCTCGTCCAGCGAACGCGACAGGCGCTCGTCGTCCAGCGGCAGGAAGGCCACGTCGCCCTGGCCGGCACGGCCGGGCAGGCCGCGCAGTTCGCGCTCGTCGCCGGTGTTGCGCGGAGCCGCGTTGGCTCCCCATTCGTTGCCTTCCCACTCGCCCGGCGGCAGATCGTGCAGCGGACCCGGAGTACGCTCGGCATCGGTATGGCCGTTGCGCACCAGCCCGGCGGCCTGCTGCACCGCCTGCGGGTCCACCGCGGCCAACCGGCCCCAGGCGAACGCCTGCTGGTTCATCGCCACCGCTGCGCCATTGAGCTCGATCGCGCGCATCAGTGCCTCGAACGAGATGGGCACCAGGCCCTGCTGCCAGGCGTATCCCAGGATGAACAGATTGGACGCAATGGCATCGCCCAGCAGCGCGGTCGCCAGCTGGGTGGCGTCCAGCAGCAGCGGATCACGGCCGCCCAGTGCCACGCGGATGCCGGCAATGATGTCGGCGGCCGGGAACTGCATGTCCGGGCGGGTGGTGAAGGTGCCCGGCATCGCTTCATAGGTATTGAGCACCACCTGCGAACGCTCGGCGCGCACTTTCGACAGCGCCCAGTAGTCGTTCACCACCACCATGTCGCAGCCCACCACCAGGTCGGCTTCGCCGGCGGCAATGCGCACCGCATGGATATCTGACGGCGTACGCGCAATGCGGATATGCGTGGTAACCGCGCCACCCTTCTGCGCCAACCCGGTCTGGTCCAGCACGGTCGCGCCCTTGCCTTCCAGATGCCCGGCCATGCCCAGCAGCGCGCCGATGGTCACCACGCCGGTACCGCCGACGCCGGTGATCAGGATGTTCCACGGCTGTTCCAGGGTGCTGCGGAATACCGGGGCCGGCAGGTTGTCCAGCAGCGCGCTGCCATCACGGCGCGCGCCCTTGCGCGGGGTACCGCCGTGCACGGTGCCGAAGCTGGGGCAGAAGCCGGTGGTGCAGGAGTAGTCCTTGTTGCAGTTGGACTGGTCGATGTCGCGCTTGCGCCCGAACTCGGTTTCCTTGGGCAGCACCGACACGCAGAAGCTCTTCTTGCCGCAGTCGCCGCAGCCCTCGCAGACCAGTGAATTGACCACCACGCGCTTGGGCGGGTCGACCAGCTTGCCGCGCTTGCGACGGCGGCGCTTTTCAGTGGCGCAGGTCTGTTCGTAGATCAGGATGCTGGTGCCTTTGACCTCGCGCAGCTGCTTCTGCACCGCGTCCAGCTCGGCGCGATCGAAGAACTCCACACCTTCGGGGAACAGCTCGCGCTTGTTCCATTTGCCGATCTCATCGCTGACCAGCATGATGGTCTGCACGCCTTCGGCGCGCATCTGGTGGGCGATCTGCGGCACGGTCAGGGTGCCGTCCACCGGCTGCCCGCCGGTCATCGCCACTGCGTCGTTGTAGAGGATCTTGTAGGTGATGTTGACCCCGGCGGCGATCGCCTGGCGGATTGCCAGCGAGCCGCTGTGGAAATAAGTACCATCGCCCAGGTTCTGGAACACGTGCCCGGTGTCGGTGAACGCCGCCTGCCCGGCCCAGGTGACACCTTCGCCGCCCATGTGGGTGAAGGTGTCGGTGCTGCGGTCCATCCAGGTCACCATGTAATGGCAACCAATGCCGCCCAGCGCGCGCGAGCCTTCCGGCACACGGGTGGAGGTGTTGTGCGGGCAACCGGAGCAGTAGTGCGGCACGCGTGGGAAGCTGGCGCGCGGCAGCGCAAGCTCGGCTTCCTTGGCGTCCATCCAGCGCAGGCGCTGTTCGATGGATTCGTTGCTGAAGAAGCGCTGGATGCGGCGGCCGATCACCCCGGCAATGGTGGCGGGGGTCAGCTCGTTGGTGGACGGCAGGATCCACTGGCCCTGTTCGTCGTACTTGCCGACGATGGACGGGCGCGGACCGGCGCTGGCGGGCCAGTTGTAGAACTGCTCCTTCATCTGGCGCTCGATGAAGGCACGCTTCTCCTCCACCACCACGATGTCTTCCAGCCCTTCGGCGAAGCGCGCGATCCCCACCGGTTCCAGCGGCCAGGTCATGCCGACCTTGTACACGCGGATGCCGATATCGGCGCAGGCGCGCTCGTCCAGGCCCAGGTATTCCAGCGCCTGCAACACGTCCAGATAGCTCTTGCCGGTGGTGACGATGCCCAGCCGCGCGCGCGGCGAATCCATCACCACCTTGTCGATGC
>JAEXNZ010000342.1 GCA_023439425.1 Pseudomonadota bacterium | reverse complement strand
CGCAGAAGGCCCGTGCCGCCGGCATCCATCTCATCCTGGCCACCCAGCGCCCGTCGGTGGACGTGATCACCGGCCTGATCAAGGCCAATATTCCGCCCCGCATCGGCTTCCAGGTGAGCTCGAAGATCGACTCGCGCACCATCCTCGACCAGTCCGGCGCGGAAACCCTGTTGGGCCACGGCGACATGCTGTACCTGCCGCCCGGTACCGCGCTGCCAGACCGCGTGCACGGTGCGTTCGTGTCCGACGAGGAAGTCCACAGGGTGGTGGAGCACCTGAAGGCCAGCGGTCCGGCCGATTACATCAGCGGCGTGCTCGACGAAGTGCAGGTCATGGGCGACGGCGTGGTGGTTGGCCCGGGTGGCCTGCCTGAGGCCAGCGCCGGTGCCGGCGACGAGTCCGACCCGCTGTATGACGAGGCGCTGCGTATCGTCACCGAAACCCGTCGGGCGTCGATTTCCGGCGTGCAGCGCCGGCTGAAGATCGGCTACAACCGCGCCGCCCGCCTGATCGAGGCCATGGAAATGGCCGGCGTGGTCAGCCCGCCCGAGCACAACGGCGACCGCAGCGTGCTGGCCCCGCCACCGCCCAAATAAACAATCAATGTGCCTTCCGCGCAACGGACCCACCCGGTAGTGCCGGCCGCTGGCCGGCAACCAGAAATCCATCGACCCTCACGCACAAGGACACCGCAATGACGTCGATCCGATGGATCCTGGTGGCGAGCCTGTTGTCCGCCTCAACGCTGGCACACGCCCAGACCCAGGTGCCGGCCCCATCCCCGGCCGCACCCACGCAGCCCTCGAGCGCACCGGCCAGCGACGCCCAGGCCAGCAACAACTACAGCTTCGTCCGCTACCGTGCCGATTACGTGGTGCGTCCTGACGCCGGCAATGTGCAGACCGAGGAATACGAGATCCTGCTCAAGACCAAGGCGGCGGTGGAGCAGTTCAGCCAGGTGCGCCTGAGCTACAGCGAAAAGATGGAAACGCTGGAGGTGCTGTCGGCCTACACCATCACCGCCGACGGGCAACGCCGCGAGGTGCCGGCCGAACGTATCTACACCCAGGAAAGCTATTCCAGTGCGGCCGCGGCGATGTACGCCGACCGCAAGGTGCGGGTGGTGGTGTTTCCCAACCTGGCTCCCGGCACCCGGCTGGTGTACCAGACCCGTCGCACCCAGACCCAGCCGTACTTCCCGGGCTACTTTGGCCTGTGGGAAACCTTCAGTGTGTTCAACCAGTACGACGACGCCCGGGTGACCCTGACCGCGCCGGCCAGCCTGCCGATGCTCGTGGAGCAGCGGGGTGTGCAGGGCAGCACCCGGCCGAAGCGGCGCGGCGACCTGGCGCAATGGGAGTGGCGCTACCAGCGCAGCACGCCGATGCCGGTGCAGAACTGGACAGCGGCCGCCTGGGAATTCAGCCCCACCATCATGGCCAGCACCTATCGGGACTGGTCCGAGCTGGCGCGCGCGTACCAGGCCAAGGCGGGCGTGGCCGCGCAGGTGACACCGGGCATCCAGGCGCTGGCCGACCAGATCACCCAGGGCATCGACGATCGTCGCGCGCAGGCGGATGCGCTGTATCGCTGGGTCGCGCAGAACATACGCTACGTGGCGGTGTACCTGGGCAATGGCGGCCTGGAGCCGAATCCGGCGCAGAGCATCCTCGACAACCACTACGGTGACTGCAAGGACCATGTGGTGATCCTGGAGGCGCTGCTGGCCGCCCGTGGCATCGACAGCACGCCGGTGCTGATCGGGGCGGGCGGTGGTCCTACCTTGCCGGCAGTGCCGATGCTGGGGCGTTTCAACCACGCCATCACCTACGTGCCCGAGTTCGACCTGTATCTGGATTCCACCAGCACCTATGCCCGCTTCGGGCAGCTGCCCGAGGGCGATCTCGGCGTCCCGGTGCTGCACACCCGCACCGCCGCGCTGGCGCGCACGCCGGCCAATGACAGTGCCCGTAACGGGGCCGGCTTTGCGGTCAGCTTCCAATTCGACCGCGAAGGGAACCTGCAGGGACGCACCGAACAGGACCTGCGCGAGGTTGGCGAAATCGGGTTGCGCGCGGCGTTCGCGCGCCTCAATGCGCAGAACCGCAGCCGGGTTGAAGAGTCGATCATGGCCTCGTCAGGATTCGACGGCAGCGGGCAGCTCACCCTGCTCGGCGACCCGCAGGACCTCGGCCAGCGCTTCAATTATCGCTACGACTTCCACGCCCGCGACTACGTCGACTTCGGTGTAGTCGGCGGCATGCCGCTGCCGGATGCGCCGGGCGGTGAGTCGTTCCGTGACATCTACAGCAATACTTCGGCCGAGCAGAACGCCACGCCTTTCTACTGCAACGACAATCTGCGTGAGGAGCGCTATCGGCTGGAATTTCCGGCCGGCGTGCCGATCGTGGCGATTCCGCGCGACCTCGACTTCCGCAATGCGGCTGGCGAGTACCAGCTGCGCTGGAGCCGGGAAGGGCAGGTGATCGTAGCGCAGCATCGTCTGCACCAGCGCGCGGTGCGCGGCGCGCAGGCCCTGTGCCAGCCCGCCGATTACCCTGCGTTCCGTGAGCTGTATCAGCAGGTACGCCGCGGTTTCCGCGGTCAGGTGTTGTATGGCGACCTGCGCACGGTGCAGGCCGATCTATAATATCGGCTGTCTGGCGGCAGCCGCTGCACCGCCCATTCAGCTTGAGCCGGGCACACTGCCTCCATCCTTCAATTCCGCCTGGATACCCGCATGCAGACCTCTTTCCGCCGCCACCTTGTTGCCGCTGCCCTGGTCTGCGCCAGCGCCGTTTCGGCCAGCGCCTGGGCCGGTGGGCGCGATGAGCTCAACCGCTTCACCCAGGGCCTGAAAGGCCTGGATGGGCAGTTCAGCCAGCAGGTGTTCGACAAGAACGGCAAGGTCAAGGAAGCCACCAGCGGCCGGGTCGCACTGTCCACCCCGAGCCAGCTGCGCTGGGAGTACCAGAAGCCGCACGTGCAGGTGATCGTCGCCGATGGCAGGAAAGTCTGGGTGTATGAGCCGGACCTGGAGCAGGCGACCGTCCGCGAGCAGGGCGCAGAGGAAAAGAACAGTCCGCTGATTGCGCTGGTCACCCCGGCGCTGCTGGACAAGCAGTACGACGTCAGTGAGGAAGCCGCGCCGCGTGATGGCCTGCAGTGGCTGTCGCTGAGCCCCAAGCGTGAAACCGAAACCGCCTTCCAGTACGCCGCGCTGGGCTTCAACGCGCAGGGCCTGGCCCGGATGGAAGTGCTGGACGCGGTCGGCCAGCGTACGGTGATCAAATTCAGCGGCTGGAAGCGCAATCCTGCCTTCAGCAAGGACACCTTCACCTTCACCCCGCCGAAGGGCACCGACGTCATCGGCAATTGACCGCGCCGTCATACAATAGGGCGTGGCCAGAAACCGAACGACATTCAATGGTCCCGATCTGCTGACCGTGGATCGGGACCACCTGCGCCCGCTCGCCGAGCGGATGCGCCCCCAGACCCTGGATGAAATGGTCGGGCAGAAGCGCCTGCTTGCACCGGGCAGCGCGCTGCGCCGCGCGGTGGAATCGGGGCATGTGCACTCGATGATCCTGTGGGGCCCACCGGGCTGCGGCAAGACCACGCTGTCGCTGCTGCTCGCGCATTACGCCGACGCCGAGTTCCGCGCGATTTCGGCCGTGCTGTCCGGCCTGCCGGAGGTAAGGCAGGTGTTGGCGGAAGCGGCGCAGCGCTTTGCCGAAGGTCGTCGCACCGTCCTGTTCGTCGACGAGGTGCACCGTTTCAACAAGGCCCAGCAGGATGCGTTCCTGCCGCATATCGAGCGCGGCACCATCGTGTTCGTCGGGGCCACCACTGAAAATCCCTCATTCGAATTGAACTCCGCGTTGCTGTCACGCTGCCGCGTGCACGTGCTGGAGGCAGTATCGCCGGCCGATGTGGTCGAGGCGCTGCAGCGGGCGCTGCAGGACCCGGAGCGGGGCCTGGGTGCGGAACCGGTGCAGGTGAGTGCGGAGGCATTGCTGGAAATCGCCACCGCCGCCGACGGCGATGTGCGCCGGGCGCTGACCCTGTTGGAGATCGCAGCGGAGCTGGCAGGCGGCGACAACGGGGTGATCACCCCGGAGATGCTGCAGCAGGTGCTGGCCGACCGCACCCGCCGCTTCGACAAGGGCGGCGAACAGTTCTACGACCAGATCTCGGCGCTGCACAAGTCGGTGCGCAGCTCCAATCCCGATGCGGCGCTGTACTGGCTGACCCGGATGCTGGACGGCGGCTGTGACCCGGCCTACCTGGCGCGCCGCCTGACCCGCATGGCGATCGAGGACATCGGCCTGGCCGACCCGCGCGCGCAGAGCATGGCGCTGGAAGCGTGGGACATCTACGAACGGCTGGGCAGCCCGGAAGGCGTACTGGCGTTCGCGCAGCTGGTGCTGTATCTGGCCAGCACCGCCAAGTCCAATGCGGGCTATGCTGCCTTCAATCTGGCCAAGGCCGAGGTGCGCGAAACCGGCACCCAGGAAGTGCCGCTGCACCTGCGCAATGCGCCGACCAAGCTGATGAAAGAGCTGGGCTACGGCAAGACCTACCAGTACGACCACGATGCCGAGGGCGGCATCGCGCTGGACCAGACCGGTTTCCCGGATGCCATGGGCGAGCGGGTGTATTACGAACCGGTGCCGCGTGGGCTGGAGATCAAGCTGAAGGAGAAGCTGGACCGCCTGCGTGCAGAACGCGCGCGGGCCCGTGCCGCCAAGAGGCAGGCGTGAGCCTGCTGCCGGGGGCGTGGTGGCAGCAGCTCGGGCTGGTCATGCTGGGCGGCGCGCTGGGTGCGTCGCTGCGTTTCATCATCGGCGACGCCCTGCTGCGCCAGTTCGGCACGGGTTTCCCGTGGGGCACGCTGACCGTCAATCTGATCGGGGCCTTCGCGGTCGGTTACGTGATGGTGTGGCTGCAGTCCAAGGGGGCCGCGGCTCCGTTCTGGCGAGCTTTCATCATCGTCGGCATCATCGGTGGGCTGACCACGTTTTCGTCGATGATGCTCGAGGCCGTGTTGCTGGTGCGCAACGGGCACGGCTGGGTGATGCCGGTGTATCTGGCGGTCAGCCTGCTGGCGGGTTTCGCGTTGGTCTGGGTGGGGGCCCGGGTGGCCGAATCCAGTGCCTGACGTGGTATCTTTCGCGCCCCCGTTTTTCCTCCCGATCCGTCATGCGTGATGAAGATGACCCCGGCACCCTGGAGCTGATGCTGCCGCGCAAGCGCGGTCGGCCGCCCACGTTCGGATACGCGATGACCGATGCCCAGCGGGCGGCCCGATACCGCGCGCGCCGGGCCGGGCAGGCCGGGCACGCTGACGTGCGTACCTGCACCGACATGGTGCTGCTGGACAAGATCCGCGCGTCGATCACGGCCAAGGATCCGGAACTGACCGGGTTTCTGGTGCATGTGCTGTGGCAGCGCTACCCGTTGCAGCTGAAGTAGGGCAGCTGCGCGTCAGCAGCGCCAGCGCCGGGCGCAGATAGCCCAGCAGGCGCTCCACCTCCAGCCAGTCGGCGGGTTCCTCAAGGTCCAGTTCGTGCAGGTCGGAGGCGATGCCCGCCAGCGACGGCTGCCCCAGCATGCGCAGCACCCCGGCCAGGCGATGGGCGTGGTGGCGCAGGCGATTGCCATCGTGGGCGCGCAGCGCTTCATGGATGACCTGCTGCTCTTCCAGCACGGCCTGCAGATAGTGCAGCCACATCGGATCATCGCTGGCGGTCGGCGACGTGTCCGCCACGCCCGCGGCAGAGCTGCCCAGCCCCAACAGCGACAGCAGCTGACGCATATCCAGCGGTTTGTACAGCACTGCATCCATCCCGCAGTCGCGACAGCGTTGCACATGTGCCGGTGCGTCATTGGCGGACAGCGCGATCAGCATGGCGGGCGGACGTTGCTGTTCCAGCTCTTGCCGCCGTAGCAGCCTGGCCAGGTCGTACCCGTTGATATCGCCCAGCACGCAGTCCAGCAGCACCACCCCGCAGGGCTCGCTGGCCTGGACCTGCAGCGCGGCCGCAGCGTCGGCGGCGGTGCTGACGGATGCCCCGAGCGCCGCCAGCTGCCGGCTGACCACGGTGCGGTTCATCGCATGGTCTTCGACCAGCAACAGCGAGCGTCCGGCCAGGGGCTGGCCGACCGGCCCACTGTCGGAGGCTTCAATGACCACCGGCAGCAGGACCTCGAAGCTGCTGCCCTGGCCGGGCACGCTGCACAGGCTCACCTGGCCGCCCGATGCCTTCACCAGGTCATTGCAGATCGCCAGACCCAGGCCCGAGCCGGCCGTCGGGTGAGCCTGCGCGTCGTGCACCTGCGCGAACGGCTTGAACGCGGCATGCTGCTGCTCGGGCGCAATGCCGATGCCGGTGTCGTGGACGCCCAGCAGCAACGTGGCGCGCTCGGGTTCCAGCCTCAGTTCCAGCAGGATCTCAATGCCGCCGCGATCGGTGAACTTGAGCGCGTTGCCAAGCAGGTTGTTCAACACCTGGCGCAGCGCGTCGGCGTCCACCCACATGCGAGGCAGCGGGTCGGTCAGCTGGCGCACGGTGAGGGTCAGCCCTTTGTCCTCGGCGCTGGGGCGGTGGGTGGCCGCACACTCCAGCGCCAGTTGCCGCATGTCCTGCCAGGCGGGGCGGGGGTGGTACTCGCCGGCAGCAAGGCGCGAGTAGTCCAGGGCATGCCCGAGCAGCTGGCGCAGCCCGCTTCCGGCGACTCGGGCGGCATCGGCCAGCTGCTGCTGGCCCTTGTCCAGGCCGGACTGCTGCAGCAGGTCCACCGAGGCCACCAATGTCTGCGCCGCGTTGCGCACCTCATGGCTCATCGTGGCGATGAACAGGGCCTGCTGGCGCTCACTGCGCTGCGCGGCCAACTGCGTGCGGCGCAGCCAGAAGCCGGCAGCCAGCAGCGACAGCACGGTCAGGCCCATGGTCACCAGTTCCCATCGGAAGTGCTGCGACAGCACGGCAATCGAGGGTCCACTGAAATAGGTGGCGCGGGTCCAGCGCTGCATCAACAGCGCATGTTCCTGCGGGCTGATCGATCGCATCGCCTGGTGGATCTGGTCCAGCAGCGCGTGGTCCTGCTGCCGCACCACCAGATGCAGGCTGCCCGGTAGATTGCCAGGTGCGCCGTGCAGCAGCAGGCTGTCGCCGTGATCGCGGCGCACCAGCGGTCGCATGGCCACGTCCAGCTCCAGGGCCACATCGGCAACGCCGGTTTCCACCGCCGCCAACGCCTCGCGCAGCGTGGGCACGGACATCGTCTGCAGGTTCGGGTGATGGCTGGCCAGCCACTCGGCGTAGCGGCTTCCGCCGATCACCGCAATGCGGCGCAGATGCGAAAGCTCGGGCGGATTGGGGTGGGTGTGGCGGCTGGCCAGCAAAGCCTGGCCGCGGTAATACGCGGGCGAGGCGACCAATGTGTTGCAGGGCGCGCCCTCCAGTCCACCCAGCAGCAGCATCAGGTCGGCCTGGCCGTCACACAACGCCTGCAATGCGGCGCGCGTGGATTCCACCCGCTGCTCACGGAAGCTGAGCCCGGTTTCCTGGCTCACCAGCTGGGCGTAGCTGCTGACCAGGTTGGCATCGCGCGCCGACCGGGTTTCCGGGGTGAGCAGACGATGCTGTGACGGGTCGGCAGCCACACGGATCAGGCGGTTGCCGTCGGATGCATGGGCGGTGAACGCCAGCAACCAGCCCGTCAGCAGCGCTGCGCCGCAGCAACGCGCCGTGCTCACAACACCGCCAGTTGATGGCGCAGCGTGAACAGGTCGCGGTCGGTGCGCAGCCCCAGCTTGCGGAAGGCGGCGTGCTTCTGTGTGCTGATGGTCTTGATGCTGCGGTTGCGGACCGCGGCGATCTCGGTGACGGTCATGCCGCTCAGGCACAGCTGCAGCACCTCACGTTCACTGGGGGTCAGCCGATGTTCGGCGTGCTCATCGCGATAGCCCTCGGGCAGGTGGATGTGTCCGGCAGCCACGCGGCCGACGGCGCGCGCCAGTTCCTCCAGTGACTGGCTTTTCGACACCACGCCCGCGGCACCGGCGGCGATGGTGTTGGAGATCATCACATGGTGGACGTTGGCCGAAAACATCAGTAGTCGCACTCGAGGGAAGCGGCGGCGCAGCATGCGCAGCAGCTCCATGCCCTGCAGGTCGCCTTCGGCCAGCGCGTAATCGATGACCGCCACGTCGACATGGCAACGGGCCAGCGTGGCAATCAGCGCGCTGCTGCGTGCATGATTGCCCACCACTTCAAGCCGGTTGTGGTTGGATAGATGGACGCAACTGCCATGGCGGACCACATCGTGGTCGTCCAGCAGGGCAATCTTGAGAACGGACGGAAGGCATTTTCCGCACACGGGACCTGGATGGCGCTTGGACAAGGGAGGCACGCAATCGTGGGATTTGCGCCATTCTTACTGCTTGAACGCGTCACAAGGTTCTTCTGACATCAGATTAGGATGATTCCTATAAGCGCGGCTGGGGCGAGCGGCGCTCCAGCGTCCTTTGCCAGAACGTCGCTTTTTCAACCAACCGCGCTCAGCGCTGGCCGCGATCCAGCAGGCGCGCGAACTGCGTGGCGAGGTCCACAATGATTGGCTCGGCGGCCGGTCGATGCAGCAGCGCCACCTCGAAGCCGTCCATGGGGGAGAACCCCTGGCGTGCGCCGAGCACGCGATGGTCGCGGGTGACGGCTCGGGCCGGCAGCAGGCTGATGCCCATGCCATCGGCCACCGCCCCCTGGATGCCACTGAGGCTGGAGCTGGTGAAGCTGATCCGCCAGCGCTTTCCCTGGCTCTCCATTGCCGCAATCAGCTCATCCCGGTACAGGCCACGCGGCGGGAAGGTGACCAGCGGCACGGGGTCTTCCTGCAGGCGCGGCGTGCGGGCACTGTCCACCCAGCGCATCGGCTCGGGCCAGCAGGCCATTGCGGGCCGGCTGGCGCGTCGCTGCTTGACCACGGCAAGGTCCAGCTCGCCGTGGTCGAAGGCCTGTGCCAGGTCGCGACTCAAGCCGCTGGTCACTTCCAGTTTCACGTGCGGGTGGCGGCGGTTGAAGCGGCCAAGCAGGGTGCTGGTGCGGCGACTGACGAAATCCTCCGGCACGCCCAGGCGCACGGTGACCGCCACGGTGGCACCGGCCAGTACCTCGCGCATCTGGTCGTTGAGCGCCAGCATCTGGCGGGCGATGCCGAGCAGCGCATGGCCGGCATCGGTGGGATGAACATCACGATTGGCGCGCACCAGCAACGGACGCCCGGCAATGTCTTCCAGGCGTCGGATCTGCTGGCTGACTGTGCTCTGGGTGGAGTGCAGCCGCGCCGCCGCCGTGGTGAAACTTCCGCAATCGGCGACCATGACCATGGCGCGCAGCAGGTCCAGATCGAACAGTGTGCGTGGGGAATTAGCGCGGGCAGTCATGTCCGCCCAGCATACGCCACCCCGCGCAGCAGGCGCGCACTGGTGTCGCGCAGATGCTGCTGCAGCTCGGGTGGTCCCAGCACTTCGAACTCCACCTCCAGCATGATCAGCCAGATCTCCAGCAGCCCGGGGGAGTATTCGGCGCAACGCAGCAGGCAGCTGTCGGCGTCGCGCGGCTCCAGTGCCCCGAGGCTGGGCGGCACCCGCTGTCGCATGGCGGCCAGCGGGGCATGCAGCACGACCTGCGCTTCAACGGCGTGACTGGGCAGCGCGAGAATCTGTTTGACGTAACGGCCAAGGTCGCCATCACCCGGCGATGGTCGTGGCCGGAAATGCACACCGACCTGCGGTGCGGCGGTAATGCGGTCGATGCGGAAGGTGCGCCAGTCCTGGCGCGCCGTGTCCCAGGCGACGAGGTACCAGCGACGTTCGGCCTGGACCACGCCTTGCGGCTCGACCTGGCGGTGACTGCCGACGCCGTTGCGGTCGGCGTAGTCAAAGCGCAGTTGCAACTGGTCACGGCAGGCGGCCGCCAGGGTCCCCAGCAGACCGGCATCGACCACCGGACCGCCGGGATGGGTCGGCACGATCGCGGTGCGCAACGCATCCAGGCGGCGCCGGAGGCGCAACGGCATCACCTGTTCCAGTTTGACCAGGGCGGTGATCGCGGTCTGTTCGATGCCGCTGATGGTCCCGGTCACGGCGGTACGTAGTGCAAGCGCCGCGGCCAACGCCTCTTCATCGTCCAGCAGCAGGGGAGGCAACGCCCTGCCGGCACGGAACGCGTAGCCGCCGGCGACGCCGCTGCTGGCCTGGATCGGATAGCCGAGTTCGCGCAGGCGATCGATGTCGCGGCGCAGTGTGCGCGCGTGCACGCCCATCTCGGTGGCGAGTGCAGGGCCGGACCAGTGCGGCCGCGACTGCAGCAGCGACAACAGGCGAAGCAGGCGGGACGAGGTGGTCAGCATGTGTGCAGGATCGCCACAATCGAGGACAGGAACTGTCCGCAATGGTCGCTAGCCTGTGTCCATGGTGCAAGCCCCGGTGGCGGCACCGCGACTTCCCTCAACACAAAGGAATGCACATGTCTTTGGTCTTCTATTGGCACCCGATGTCCAGCGCCACGCCGATTGCCTGCGCGCTGGCGGAACTGGCTGTCCCCCACGACCGTGTCCGCATCGACATCCGCAATGGTGAACAACGCACGCCGGAATACCTGGCCATCAACCCGAACGGCAAAGTGCCCTGTCTGGTGGTGGATGGCACCCCCATCTTCGAAGCGCTTGCCATCCACCTGTGGCTGGGCGCGCGCTTCGGCGTCGCCCAGGGCCTGTGGCCGGCCGAGGGCACGCCCGAGCGCCTGCAGGCCATGTCGTGGTGCGCGTGGTCGTATGTGACCTACGGCCCGGCCATCAACCGACTGCGATTGGCCAGCAGCGGCGGCGAACTCGAGAACGCCGCGCACGCCGAGGCAGCGCGTGCGCTGCTGCAGGAGCTGCTGGACATCCTGGAGGCGCGGCTGAGTGCACAGGACTGGATGGTGGGCCCGGCATATTCCCTGGTTGACCTGGTCGTGGCGCAGGTGGTGGGCTATGGGGTGTATGTGGGCGCGCGGGTGGACGGGCATCCCGCCGTTGCGCGCTGGCTGGGCGAGGTCATGGCGCGACCGGCGATGCAGGCCGAGGCCTGAGTGGCATTGGTTTCATGAATGCATCGCATTGTGAAATTTAACTGGTGAATACGTTCCCCTGCGCCGTAAGGTGCAGGGGTCTCCCCATTGCGATCTGCCATGAAGCGTTCCGTCGTGCTGCTGTCCCTGTTGCTGGCGATGTCGCCGGCGGTCTCCGCCGCCGAGCGCGCCGATCTGATCATCCGCCATGCCACCGTGGTCGACGTTGAACAGGCGACCACGCATGCTGACCAGGCGGTGGTGGTGCGCGGTGATGCCATCGTGGCGGTGGGCGACGATGCCGCCATTGCCAATGCCTGGAGCGCCAAGCGCCGGATTGACGGTAGCGGCCGCTATCTCATTCCCGGCCTGTGGGACATGCATGTGCATTTCGGCGGTGGCCCCGAGCTGGTAGAGGAGAACAAGGCGCTGCTGCCCTTGTACATCGCCCACGGCATCACCACCATCCGCGACTGTTCCGGCGACCTGCCGGGACAGGTGCTGCAATGGCGCGACGAGATCGCGCACGGCACGCTGGAAGGCCCACGCCTGTTCACCTCCGGAGCCAAAATCGAGGGCATCAAGCCGGTCTGGAAAGGTACCATCGAGGTCGGCAGCCGCGAAGACCTAGACGCCGCCTTCAAGCGCCTGCGCGATGACCGGGTGGACTTCGTCAAAATCACCGACAGCACACTGACCCCGGACCTGTTCCTGCAGGCGGTGAGCGGTGCGCGTGCCAACGGACTGCGTGCGTCGGGCCATATTCCGATGGCGTTGACGGTGCAGCAGGCGGTCGATGCCGGCATCAGTTCGATTGAGCACCTGGATTACGCCTACAAAGCCGGGGTCAAGGATGAAGCTGCGATTGCCGCCGATTTCGCTGCCGGGCGGATCAACCGCGCTGAAGCGAACCAGCGTCTGGACGCGGGCTTCGACCGCGACACCGCGCTGACCGCGTATCGTGGCTTTGCCGCCAAGGGCGTGTACGTGACGCCGACGCTCAATGGGGGGCGCATCCTGGATTTCCTGGACCAGGACGATCACGCCAATGATCCGTACCTGCAGTACATCGGGCCCAAGCTGCAGGGCACCTACGCATGGCGGGTCGAGCGCGCCGCCAAGGCCACGCCGGCGCAGATCGAAGCGCGCCATCAGCAGTATCACCAGGTGGCCGCGGTGCTGCCGCTGCTGCAGCAGGCCGGTGTCACCATCATGGCCGGTACCGATGCAGGCTTCCTCAACTCGTTCAACTATCCCGGCATCGGGCTGCACGACGAACTGAGCCTGTTCGTCAAAGAAGGATTGACTCCGGCGCAGGCGCTGTCAGCGGCCACCCGTGCCGGCCCCGCCTGGTTTGGCCAGCTCGACCGCTATGGCAGCGTGAGCCAGGGACGTGCGGCGGACCTGGTGCTGCTGGACGCCAATCCGTTGCAGGACATCGAGGCTACGCGCCGCATCAACACCGTGGTGATGCGCGGACAGGTGTATGACCGACAGGCACTGGATGCCTTGCTGGAACGCACGCGTGCCCAGGTGGCGGCATGGCGCACGGCATCGACGCCCTGATCCAGTCATGGGTGCACGACCACAACGCCCCGTCTGACGGGGCGTTGTGCGTTTTGGATACGCATTCTGCAAGGATTCCTACGTCGCCTTGAAACAAGTTGCATGGGGTGAGGCGAGCAGGCGCGCCTACTCTGCGCGTCCTGTTTGGTGTGCGGCGACGACGGCCGTGCACAGAGCGCTCCGCCGTGGGATCTGTTGTGATGAAGCGACTGCTGTGGCCCTTGCTGTTGTCTTTCGCGTTGCCTGTCATCGGTAACGCGGCTGCCCCGAGTATCCAGGTGGGGGCGATGTATGAGTACCTGGAGTCCGACCAGGCCAGCCTGCTCAAACGCGTGCACAACCGTGGAACCGCCACGGCCTTCGTCCGGGTCGTGATCAGCGAGGTGGTCTATGACAGTGACCAGCGCGCACACGAACACGCGGTGGATGCCACCGCAGCGGGTGGGGACGGGCTGGTCGCGAGCCCTGCACGGCTGATCATTCCTGCCCAGGGTCAGCAGGCAGCACGCTTGGTGTTCCTGGGTGATCGCAGCCGCGAGCGCTATTACCGCGTGCGGTTTGTCCCGGTGCTGCCGAAGGCGGCGGATGAGTTCGCGTTGACCACCGAGGAAGCCCAGGAGTACGGCGCGCAGCTGTCCGCCGGGGTCAACGTGCTGGCCGGTTACGGTGTGTTCGTGATCGTCCATCCGGACAGCGCGCACTACGAAGTCCGCACCGAGCATGGACCCGACCATGTGCTGCTGCACAACGTTGGCAACAGCACCGCCGTGCTGGATGACCTGCGGACCTGCGTTGCCAACGGCCGTGCGGAAACCTGCAGTCCGGCCCAGCGCATCCATCTGCTGCCGCAGCGGCAACAGCGTCTCGATCATGACCAAGGCCAACGCCATCGCCTGCAGCTGGTGGAAGGCGAGCGCCGCCGGCCGCTGCAGCTGCCCTGACGTCTTCCGTTGTTCAAGCCCGGCCGCGCGGGTTCCGTGACGCGGCATCCGTTCCAACCTTCTGTGGAGATGACGTTATGCGTTTGATGATGATCCCGCGTGCCCTGACGGGCGCGCTGCTGCTGGCCCCGCTGGGTGCGATGGCGGCGGTTGAGCAGTACCCCCTGCAGGTGACGGTGGAGGCGGTGGTGCCTTCGCCCACCGGCCTGCAGATCTCGCCGGTGGGCGACTGGGCCGGCCGCGTGCAGAGCATGCGCTGGAACCTGGCCACCGAGCGGCTGGACCCGATCCGCCAGCAGCTGGACATGAAAAGCGGACTGGGCGCGATTGTTGCCTACCTCAGCAGTGAGGCGCTGTTGACCAGTGCCGGCAACCAGATTGGCCTGACCGTCACCGTGGCTGGCCAGGAACTCGGCGTTGGCGCAGCGGCCGCCGCCGAGGTAGCCAGTGCCACCGAAGCGGCGGCCAGCAAGCGCGCGGCGGTGGAGATCCTGGCGGCCGATCCCGCCGTGGGCGGCTATGCGCAGGGTAACTACCAGGGCAACGTTTTCATGATGTTCGAAAGCGGCACGCCCTGATCCTTCCCACGCTGGGCCGGTGCCGTGCGGCACCCAGCCGGTTCCGCACGGCATCCGTCCGCGTGTGCCGCTTCTGATTCACTCTGCTGGATACCTCATGTCGCGCCTGCTTCCGTTGTCGACGGCGATGCTGCTGTCGTGTCTGCCTGCGTCCACCAGAGCGGCTCCCGTGGTGCTGGACAGCCTGCATCTGCTTGAGCAGGCCGGCCAGTTGCCGGATGATTTCCAGCATCACTTCTTCGACGCGCCGCTGATTCTTCGCGTTGAAATGGATGGCCGCTACCTCGGCGACGCGCGTGCCGTGCTGTCGCGTGACAACGCCGTCTCGCTGCTGGAGTTCGTGGAGCACGCAGGCAGTCGTTTACCAGAGGCGGAACGTGCACGCTGGCTGGATGCGCTGGCGATGCCGCATCGACTGGGTCCGTGTACGCGTGACTGTCGCGCAGGCATGACCCGGCTGCACTACAGCCTGGAAAGCTCGCTGCTGTCGATCGCCAGTTCCGCAGCCGACGCGGTGGACGTCAGCGCGCCCCGACATCACGCATTGCCGCAAGGGGGAAGCCGGGGGCTGATCCTGCACCACCAGCTGAATGCCTATGACAGCGAGGGCGCAGCCCATGCCGGCCGCTATGCGCTGGACGCCCAGGCCAGCATCGGCAACTGGAGCGTGGACGGACATTACCAGGTGGATCGGGGGAGCGATGTCGACAGCGGTCCCCGTCACGTGGTGCAGAGCTTGTACGCACAGCGGGAATTCAACGATCACTTTCTCCGGGCAGGCTACTTCATGCCGAATTTCCAGGGCGTCACCCGACAGCCGCGCGCGGCCAGCAGCCGGGTGTTCACCACCGTCGGCCTCATGGCAGGTTCCTCCGACAGTCTGCGCGTGGACGGACAGGCGTCCAGTCTGTATCCGGTGTACGTCACCGCCAACCGCGAAGGTCGCGTTGAGGTCTACCGTGACGGCGCGCTGATCCAGAGCCAGCCGGTGCGCCCGGGGCTGCAGCGGCTGGAGACACAGCGACTTCCCGGCGGCATCTACGAGGTGGAACTGCGGGTCATCGAGGATGGCCGCGAGACCACCCGCGAAACCGCGGTGATCCACAAGCCGACGCACTGGCGGGATCCCAGCCGTCGGTGGCGTTACAGCGCCTTTGCCGGCGTGCAGCGCAGCCTGCTGGACAGCGTGGAGGACCCGCAGGCCGGCGAGCTGGGTGCGGGCGGGGTGATCAACTACCTGGCCCACGCCCGTGCCGTGCTGGGTGTGGCCGTGCAGCAGATCGGGAATGCGCGGGCCGCTGCCGGTTCGCTGGACTGGCAGCTCAACGACCGCGCCAGTCTGTACACCAATGCGTACACGTCCAGCGCCGATGGCCACGGTGTCGACCTGCAGGGGTTGATGCGTTATCGGAATGGCAGCGTCATGGTCTCGCACAACCGCAGCTGGCAGGAGCGGCGGCCGCTGGGCGCTCCCTGGTACGCGGCGGACGAGCGGGTCGACCTCCGCGCAGGTTGGCTGCAGACCAGCGCGATCGGACTCAATCACCGCGTGGGCGACAGCGGTCATCTTGCGGCGCGTGTCTCGCACCAGCGCGGAATCAGTCGTGGCGTCGGCGTGGACC
>JAEXNZ010000243.1 GCA_023439425.1 Pseudomonadota bacterium | reverse complement strand
GTCGCGTCCAGGCTGTCGTGTGCGCTGGTTATGAACATCGTTCGCAGCATGCTGCCGCCAAAGACCGGGCGGGTGGGCTGCGCGACCGGGACGGAAAGCGTGCGGTCCTGCCGGCCATCGGGCCGGTAGCGCACCACGCACGAACCGCCCCAGCGGGCATTCCAGAGTCCGCCTTCGGCATCGACCACACTGCCATCGGGCTCGCCATCCTCGGCCCGCAGATCGGCGAACACTGTTACCGCACCCGGGCTGTCGCCGTAATCGCAACGCAGGATCTGCTTCTGCAGCGAGTCGCAGAAGTACATCGTGCGGCCGTCCGGACTGAACGCTACGCTGTTGGCAATCGCCACGGTCGGTAGCGGAAGCGTCTCGAGCACGAGCTCGGCGGTGAGCCTGTAGAAGGGTGCGACGGCCTGCTTCGGACCGTTCGTGGGCTCATGCAGCATGCCGAACACGAAGCGGCCCTGGCGGTCACAGGCGCCATCATTGGCGCGCAGACGCGCCCCTGTGTCGGGCAGCACAAGCACGTCACGCAGCTCGCCGCGCGCCGGATGGAAGAATGCCAGCCGCGACGCCAACGCCAGCAGCAGCCAGCCTTCGGCTTCGCACAATGCCAGTGCGGCCAGCCGCTCCGGCATCGGCCAGCGGGTGAGCGCGCCGTCACCGGGGCGATAGCGCCACAGCTGCGCCTGCGCGATGTCGGTCCAGTACACAACCGATTCGCGATCACACCACAGCACGCCTTCGCCCAGAGTGTTTGCGGCCGGCACCGCGACAGTGGCGGACCCGCTCACACCCAGCCTCCGTCGATGATGAAGTCCTGGCCGGTACACATGCGGCTGTCATCGGCGGCCAGGAACAGGGCGGCGCGCGCCAGGTCATCCGCGCGCAGATAGCCCGGCAGGCATTGCGCACGACGCAGCTGTGCTTCGCCCTCCGCGTCCAGCCACAGCCGCTGCTGTTTTTCGGTGATCACCCAGCCGGGCACCAGTGCGTTGATGCGGATCGAATCCTGGCCCAGCTCGCGGGCGAGGCCGTTCACCAGTCCGTGCACGGCGGATTTGGCCATGGCATACAGCGGGTAGCCACTGTTTTTGATCATCCAGCCGGTGGAGCCCAGGCAGATGATGGAACCACCACCCAGCGTCTTCATGTCCGGGACCACGGCCTGGATGGCAAAGTACTGGTGGCGCAGGTTTACTGCCACGCTGCGCTCGAAATCGGAGACCCCGGTGTCGGCCAAGGCATGCCGCGCATCATTGGCGGCATTGTTGACCAGCACGGAGAAGTCACCCACCTTGCGGCGCCCCTCGGCAATGGCCGCCTGGAACGCCGAAATATCGGTGATGTCGCAGTGCAGGTAATGCGGCGGCACCTCGACATTGGTCAGGCTGTCCAGCAGCGCCTCCGCACCACTGTCGTCAACATCCATGAACACCACCTTGGCACCTTGCCGCGCGAAGTGTTCAACAAACGCCGCACCGATACCGGTTGCGCCTCCGGTAACAAGCACCGCGCGGCCGTGCAGACTGGGATAACGGGTCATGGGCATCACCGCGCTCACCACTCGGCCACGCTGCCATCGGCATGGCGCCAGATGGGATTGCGCCAGCGATGGCCTTCAGCGGCACGCTCGTCCACGTAAGCCTGGTTGATCTCAATGCCCAGGCCCGGGCCGTCGGGAATCGTGACGAAGCCTTCCTTGTAGTCAAACGGCGAGCGGTCCACCAGATAGTCCAGCAGGTCGTTGCTGGCGTTGTAGTGAATGCCCAGGCTCTGCTCCTGGATGAAGGCGTTGTAGCAGACCGCATCCAGCTGCAGATTGGCAGCCAATGCAATGGGGCCCAGCGGGCAATGCAGGGCGAGGGCAACGTCGTACGCCTCGGCCATCGCTGCGATCTTGCGGGTTTCGGTGATGCCACCCGAATGCGATGGATCCGGCTGGATGATGTCCACGCCACCGGTCTGCAGCACCCGCTTGAAGTCGAAGCGCGAATAGAGGCGCTCACCCAGTGCAATCGGGGCGGGGGAGAGGGCCGCCAGTTCCGGAATGCACTCCAGGTGTTCGGACAGCACGGGTTCTTCGATGAACATCAAGCCGAACGGGCTGAGCTCACGCATCAGCACCTTCGCCATCGGCTTGTGCACACGTCCATGGAAGTCCACTGCCAGGCCCACGCCGGGGCCCACCGCGTCACGCACGGCCTGTACGTTCTCGAGTACTTTCGTGACCTTGTCATGGGTGTCGACGAACTGCACTTCCTCGGTAGCATTCATCTTCACCGCAGTGAAGCCGCGTGCCACGGCTTCCTTTGCTGCTCGGGCGGTATCGGCCGGCCGGTCGCCGCCGATCCACGAATAGACGCGGATGCGATCGCGCACCGGGCCGCCGAGCAGGCTGTGCACGGGTACGCCGAGCGCCTTGCCGTGGATGTCCCACAACGCCTGATCCAGGCCGGCCAGTGCGCTCATCAGGATCGGGCCGCCGCGATAGAAGCCACCGCGGTACAGCACATTCCAATGATCTTCGATGTGGCGAGGGTCTTTGCCGATCAGATAGTCGGACAGTTCCTCGACGGCGGCCGCCACGGTATGCGCGCGGCCTTCAACAATGGGTTCACCCCAGCCGCTGATGCCGGCGTCGGTGTCGATACGGACGAAGAGCCAACGTGGGGGCACCAGGTAGGTGGTGATGGCAGTAATTTTCATGCAGGGGAGTCCGTGAGGGGAGCGTTCCAGGCGTCGATGAAGGCGCGCGCACGGCGTGCCACTTCATCAGCAGGCGTCTTGGGGGCGTATAGCGCGGAGCCGATGCCGAAACCGGCGGCTCCTGCCTGGCGGTAGATCGCCATGCGTTCCGGGGTGATGCCACCCACCGGCAGCAGCGGCGTGCCCTTGGGAAGCACGCTGGACCAGGCTTTAAGCACCGGCGGCGGCAGTTGTTCGGCCGGAAACATCTTCAGTGCGTCGGCACCGGCGCGCAGTGCGGCGAAGGCTTCGGTCGGGGTGGCTACGCCCGGGGTGCAGCGCAGGCCCTTCGCGTGTGCGTGGGCGATCACCTCCACGTCCGCATGCGGCATCACGATGATGCGGCCGCCGGCGTTCGCGACGTCGTCCACCTGTGCAGGGGTGAGCACGGTGCCGGCACCGATCAGACAACGGTCGCCGAGCTGCCGGGCCAGCAGCTCAATGCTCTCCAGCGGTTGTGGAGAGTTCAACGGCACTTCCAGAATACGGAAGCCGGCGTCGGCCAGTGCAGCGGCGACAGCCGGTGCCTCCTGCGGAGTGAGCCCGCGCAGGATGGCAACCAATGGGAGGGGTTGCATCCAGGCGGCGCTCATGGCGTTTCCTCTAGCGGGGAGGCTTCTTGGAGCCGCGCGCGCCCTTCAGGTTGGCGCGGGAGTCGGCAATCATGTCCAGCATGGCGGCACGAGCGGCCTCCGGCTGTTTCAGCCGGATGGCGTCGTATACGTCGAAGTGTCGCGGCAGCGAGTACTTGAAGTCCTTGGCGGTCTGGGCCGAGAGCAGGAAGAACGTGCCCAGCGCGGCGTCGATCACCGAGAACAACGAGGCCAGCAGCTCGTTGTTGGTGGCTTCCAGCACACTCTCGTGGAAGGCCAGGTCCGCTTTGGCCCAGGCGGCCTGGTCGGGCGCATCGGCCATGGCCTGATAGGCCGCCTTGATCTTCGCCAGCTGCGCGGGCGAACGACGTTCCGCGGCCGAAGCGGCGGCGGCCGGCTCGATCACCTCGCGCATCTCCACCAGCTTTTCCACGAAGTCCTGGGTGGGCATCAACGCACAGCGCCAGGCCAGAATGTCGCTGTCCAGCTGCTTCCAGTGACGCGGTTCGCGCACCCGCGCACCGGTCTTCTGCCTGGTTTCGATCAGCCCCTTGGAGCCGAGCACCTTCAGGCCCTCGCGCAGGGCGGAGCGGCTGACGGACTAGGTCTGTGACAGCAGCTCTTCCCTGGGCAGGAATTCGCCCGGCTGAAGTGCGCCGCTGATGATCCGCTGCCCGATCTCCTGGGCCACTTGGTCGTAGAG
>JAEXNZ010000147.1 GCA_023439425.1 Pseudomonadota bacterium | reverse complement strand
ACCATATCCTGCTGAAACTTTGCGAATACTGCCGCATAGCCATCGTCAACTGAAAGCAGATCTATGGACCTCAAAGACACAGCCACTGGATCTTCGGCATAGCCAGGCACCTTTGCCCCGCGGGACTTACGATCGCTCTCCATGATCGCGCCAAGCATGGACGGCATGTCACTCATTACGATACTTGGAGTGATTCGGTTCAGATCGTAGATGTGCCGAATCAACGACGCGTCTCGCTCGACACCGTCAAGCTGCTCCTCTGCAATGCGACGCGTCAGTGCCACGAACTTGTCTGCTGCCGTCTCAGCCACGTCAACACAAGGGATCCCCTTGATTTCCGGTTCCTCATTCTTCGCTACAGCAATGAAGGATGAAACATCCTTCTGGACCGGGGGCAGATGAAGCGGCCATGATGAAATCTCCACCTTCACGCCGGAGCGAAGGCTCGTGACAGAATCCGTTACCGGGATGTACGGAAGGTTGTAAACGAAGGTCTTTCCCGCGTCATGTACCTTCAAATGCCGGGGATCCTGCGGATCGAAGAGAAAGCCTGCTTCCAGTAGAGCTTGGCTCACTGCCTGCCGAAACCGTTTTCTGGCTCCCTCCCCCAACGCTGCACCCGGATCAGCAGTCACAATTCGCAGGTCGATGTCCTCGGACATGCGCTCAATGAGAAGGTGAGCGCGACACAGCGAAGTCCCTCCCCCAAATACAAGATAAGCGCCTTCCGCGTGAACCCGCTGTAGTGCCTTGAGGGCACGTACTACATGGAAGTCCTTCTCTACCAGCCCAGGGTGGGGTAGACCCAGCTCTATAGCAACGTCGGCAAACAACTCTCGATTCAGGTCAACGTTCAATGATCAACTCACTTTTCCCATACCGTAGCTTGCGCGAGAAACGGCCTTTGACCTTCAAGACAGGATTGACCGGCATCTGTGTAGATCTGTCTTCCGCAAAAGCGCGCTGAGCGTCTGTCAGCTCAACCTTGACACCAAGCCGCTCTAATGCCTGTTTCGCCACTGGCAGGAACCCGCCGGGATTGGCCAGAACAGCCTTTCCACTCAGGCTGGACGGTCGCGCCTTTGCATAGACTCCCTTGCCCAGCCGGAGGAGCATGCGGTCCTCAACCAGAGCACGAAGCGCTCGAATGACCTGATCCTCACCACTTATGTCCTCGAAATCGCGGGTCAGGAACACGTCGCGGGTGCTCTTTCGCACTCGAAGGGCGACGCGTTGTTGCAAGGTGGTCTTTCGGGCAGCCATGGTCATCTCCAGTTGAGTGGAGTGTATACACAAACCCGACACTTTTGGATGCACAAACCCGACATCCCCCTCATCATTGATTCGCTCACCAGCCCCATCCTATAAGGAATTGATCCTCATTTAGCGTTCTGTTCATGTTTTAATTTCACCTCTCCTCATCACCACGACCCGGCCACCTGCCCTTGCGACCCAACAATGGTAGGACCCAGCCCTCACACTCAGGCCCGGATGCAGAAACCCTGCCCGCAAGGTGCATGGACGACATGACGCTCTTACGGATCTCGCCGTCTTACGGACTGTCATCCGTTCGTGCGGGCAGGGCGAATGCACTAGGGTCAACTCAGTCTCGTCCGAAGCCAGGGCTGGCCCCGGCCTTCCTGCGCGCTCGCAGCTCATCGTCCTCATCGCCGTAGGCTGGCGCTTCCTGGCCGATGCACAGCGCGTCTGCCACATGGTCTGACGCATTGAGGATCGCCCGACGCCACTGCGCCCGGTTGACAGCCGTGGTGTCGTGGCCGACTTCCACGATGCGCCTCATGAACAACCGGATGGCTTCGGCCGGCGCGTATGGTGTGCGCTTCAGCACGCCTTTGAAGTCAGAGCGCAGTTCGTCTTCCACACGCGTGCGTACCCAGGCTGGCTTTTTCATCGGCGTGTACTCCGACGCGGGCAGTTCTGTGCGGCTTCAAACTCGTCTTCGGGTACGTACGACCTTCGTGTTTGCATGGCAAACCTCCTGCAGAGTGCGACCCCTGCCGGAATGGCGAGGGGTCGGGAGGTTAGAACCGCAAACCTAGAACACAAACGGCGGGCATATTTCCCCCTTGCGGGGGTGTTGTATTAGCCACCCTCCCGACGCAGGACGTACGTTCCGACGCAGGACAACGGTAGTTCAAGGTTTGGAGATTCTACGCTCCGGGGCCTACCCTGCAGGAATCGAACAACAACTGACATAGCCAATTGCGCCACAAGCGTGGCGATTTACTGGCGCGCGATCAAATGATGCGACGCAATTGACACGGCGGCGAACGAAATCGCTTGTGGCAGTAGCTGACCCTACACACCACTGATGCGTGCACCGCATGTCAATGGATGTTTGATTGTGTGACGTGCGTTTGCATTTCTCAGGGGCCAAGGGACAGGAACAACGTCGCGCATGGGTCGCCTGCGACACAGCAGCGTCGGGGTGGCCTGCACGGCGGCCACCCCGAACCGGCGTCACTGGAAGTCCAGCGACAGCTCGACAAACATCGAACGTCCGAAGGCGTTGTACACGCCCTGATCGTAGTACGGCCAGTTTCCGTTGGTGTAATCCCGCGGCGGGCGTTCGTTGGTCAGGTTGTTGGCAGTCACCAGCACGCTGGCCAGCTTGTTGATGCGGTAATTGACCGTCGCGTTCCAGGTGGTCCACGGCCCGATGTTGCGTTCCTCTCCGGCGGAGTTCCAGGTGCGGGCGTTGCGCACGCCGAACACATTGGTGCTGAAGGCACCGATGTTCCAGCTCGCGCCCAGGGTGGCGCGGTAGTGCAACTCATTGGAGTTGGCGCAACACAGCATGTCCAGAACCGGGTCGCCTTCCTGCTGCTGAAGTTCGTGCTTCAGCGGACGGTAGTAACCAGCGTTCACCCCGAACTCGCCCGCGCGCCCGGCGCTCCAGCGATAGTCGCCCGATGCCTGGATGCCGGTCTGGCGCTGCTTGGCCAGGTTGATCGGATACGAGAACACCTTTTCGACGCCGTTGGGATTGAGCGGATCGGTGCCCGGCAGGCGCTGCACCTGGGTGAGTATCTGCTGGCAGGTGGGCGAGTTGATGTCAAAGGCCACATCGCCGTTCTCGGAGCGTCCCAGCCGGCAGTTGGCCTCGGTGGTGAGGATGCTGTCGGTGCCGAGGATGGACACCTCGTTCTCGATCTTCACCGAGTTGTAGTCGACCGACAGATTCAAGGCATTGTCCAGCGCGGACCAGACGAAGCCATAGGTGAAGGTCTCGGCGGTGATGTCCTTCAGGTCGCGGTTGCCGGTGCTGGAGGACAGCACCTGCAGCGAGGACTGCGGGCACTCATCGTAGTTCTCCGAGGTGTATCCGGCCTGGCGGCACAGGAAGGTGTCCACGTTGGTGGTGTATCCGCTGCTTTCGCGTGAGTACAGATAGAACATGTCAGGCGACCGGAACGCGGTTGCGTAGCTGCCACGCAGCAGCAGCGACTCCACCGGACGGTATTCCAGGCCCAGTTTCCAGGTCGCCTTGCCGTTGCCGCCGCCGCCCTGCAGCGAATATTTGTCATAGCGCCCGGACAGATTGGCACTGAAGGTGTCGAAGATCGGCACCTGCAGTTCCGCACCCACTGCGTACAGATCGCGCTGACCTTCTGCCGACGTACCAGCCGTCGACCCTCGGAACAGCACGCCGGCATTCGGATCGGCCGACTGGTTGAAGAACTTCTCGCGCGTGCCCTGGAGAATCATCGCAAAGCCGACATCACCGGCAGGCAGACCGAACAGAGACGTGTTGGTCACCAGCGCGGTCACGCCCGTGCGGGAGGCCGAGGACTCGGCGCGGTTGGTGCCGCTGAACTGGTCGTACTGCTGCCGTGTCAGGGGCTGGTACAACAGATCCAGGTTGGGGGCATAGGCGTCGTAGCCGTTCACCTTGCCCAGTTGCGGACCCAGGTAATAGTCATCAATGCCGGCGGTGGCCAGGAAGTCGGTTGACTTGCGGGTGACATCAGTACTGGACCGGTTCACATACACGTCGTAGTCGAAACCGGCTTCGCCCAGCCCGCCGCGTGCGCCGGCCGTGATGTTCAGCGAGCGCGTGTAGACCCGCTGGTCCTTCGCGTCCATCCCCACTTCTTCGGGCGCATAGATGCGCTGCCACTGTTCGTAGTTGCCGCTGGTCTGGTTGTAGAAGGTCTTGTTCCAGAACGGGCTGCCACCGGAGTACGTCGGTCGGCTGAAGCTGAAGAGGATGTCCGAGTACAGCTCGGTGGTTTCGCTGAGGTGGTAGCGCAGGAACGTGGTGGCGTTCACGTCCTCGCTCTTGTTGTAGAGGGTGGCCGTGCCGACATTGTCAGGGCTTCCGCAGTAGTAGCCGGTGCCCGCCGCGTTGCGGTGCGCGTAGCTGGTGCTGCCACCGAACAGGTAGGAGAGTGGCGCGCAGGTGGCTTGGCCGGGGTCGATGTAGCCATTGGGGGACATCTGCATGCGCAGGAAGGTGCGCGAGGGATCCTGCGGGCCGGTCGGGCTGTCGTTGACGCTGTCGATGTAGCTGCGGTCGGAGGCGAAGATCGGCTTCTGCTTGGTGTACTCCAGCCCGTAGCTGAGATCCAGGTTGCCGAAGGAATGGCCGCTGCTGAAGATGAAACGCTGACTGGAACCACCGCCATCGCTGTAGCCGCCGGCGCGGTAGCGGAAGTGTGTGCCCTCCACCTTGTCCTTCAACACAATGTTGATGACGCCTGCGACAGCGGACGAGCCGTACACCGACGACTGCCCACCGGTGAGGACATCAATTCGCTCGACCATGCCCAGCGGGATGTTGGCGATGTCCACGATGCTGGTATTGCCGTTGTAGGCCAGCGGATAACTGTTGAGCGGACGCCCGTTGAGCAGGGTCAGCGTGTAGCTGGGATCCAGCCCGAACAGACTGACCGTTTTCGCACCCGGGGTGTAGAAGCCTGTGCCCTGGGAGTCCTGCACGGAGCCATTGGACGAGGGTAGCGAACGCAGCGCATCGAACACCGTGGTGAAGCCCTGCGCTTCGATCTCCTCGGCGGTGATGGTGGTGACCGGCGAAGGCCCTTCGACCTGCGCGCGCGGGATCAGCGAGCCGATGACGTTCACCGTATCGAGCTGGCGTGTGGACGGGGCCGCACTTTCATCGGCCGGGGAAGACTGTGCCTGTGCGAGCAGCGGTTGGAGCAGTACGGACGACACCAGCAACGACAGCAACGTGCGCTTCATCTTGCAGATCTCCAGTACAAGGTCTCCCGGCGCGGTAGGGCGCAGGAGACGGGGGGCGGGGTTCCATGAGGCGGGGGGGTGGGGCTTTTCTAGATCGATCTAAATCGATTGTCAATAATTTGAAATGAAACCAATTCCAAGCGCTTGGATCGAACGAAATGGCACTTGCGGCAGGCCTCGGCCTTGTTGCAGGATCAGCGCGGTTGCCCATCACGTCCTGGAGTGCCGCATATGCGTGTGCGCCGTTGCCTGATCGTCCCCGTGGTTGCTGCAACCCTCGCCTTTTCCAGCGCATACGCGGCCGACATTCAACAGACCCGCGACGGCGTCACACTCACCTACCAGGACCAGAGCGGCTCGACCGCTGCAGATGTTCGTGACCGGATCATCTCCACGTTCTTCGCCACCTACCCGCGCCAACGACACGACTTCCATCCCTCCGCACCGTCCAGCGTGCGCATCGTGATGGACCCGTCCTATGACGGCGTGGCGTACGTGGGCGAGAAAGAGAAGTCGGCCACCATCACGATCAACCCGCGCTGGCTGGTGAAGCACCCCAACGACACGGATCTGGTGACGCACGAAGGCATGCATATCGTGCAGGGCTATCCCGGCTACGCGAGCGAGCGGGCACCTTCGTGGCTGGTGGAGGGCATCGCGGACTATGCGCGCGACCAGTACGGTGTCGACAACGCCGCTGGAGGCTGGGCACTTCCGACCCAGGTCAAGCCGGAGCACAAGGTGGACAGCGGCTATCGGGTCACCGGTGCGTTCCTCAAGTGGGGCGAGGCCGCGCATCCGGGTCTGGTAAAGGCACTTGATTCGGCGTTGCGCAGCGGCAGCTATACGCCGGCGTTGTGGAAGGCGCACACCGGTGAGGATCTGTCGGCGTTGTGGAAGGCTTATACCAACCGGCAGTAACGCATCTGCAAAGCAGAAATCTCTGACATGGCGTGTGTGCCCGTGCTGATAGGCACGGGTACGCGGTGCTCTCAGACTTCCGGGTTCCAGCCACAACCCGGACCTCCGCATGAGCCTAGCGCTGGTGCACAGCCGCGCCCGCATCGGCATTCATGCGCCGGCGGTACGTATCGAAGTAATGCTGAGCGGCGGCCTGCCGCATACCACGCTGGTGGGTCTGCCCGCCGCTGCCGTCCGTGAGTCCTGTGATCGAGTGCGCGCCGCATTGCTGTGTGCGCAGTTCGAATACCCGAACCAGCGCATCCTGATCAATCTGGCCCCTGCCGACCTGCCCAAGGAGGGCGGCCGCTTCGACCTCGCCATTGCGCTGGGCATTCTGGGGGCCAGTGGGCAGATCGACCCGCTGCTGCTGAACCGCTATGAGTTTCTGGGTGAGCTGGCGTTGACCGGTGAGCTGCGAGGGGTGGATGGTGTGCTGCCGGCGGCGCTGGCGGCGGCCGAAGATGGCCGCAGTCTCATTGTGGCGGCTGCGAACGGCGCGGAAGCCGGGCTGGCGCAGGATGCGGATGTGCGGGTCGGGCGCACCTTGCTGGAGGTATGCGCCTCACTGCAGGCGCATGATCTGCCGCGCGCCGTTCCTGCATGTGCCATCGCCGCGCAGGTGCCGGACCTCTGCGACGTGCGCGGCCAGCCTCTGGCGCGCCGTGCATTGGAGGTCGCCGCCGCCGGCAGCCATCACCTGTTGCTGCTGGGCAGCCCGGGCTGCGGCAAAACCCTGCTGGCCTCGCGGCTGCCGGGCATCCTGCCGGACGCAACCGAGGCGGAGGCGCTGCAGACTGCTGTGATTACCTCCTGCAGCGGCAACGGCATTGATACTGCCCGGTGGCGGCAGCGCCCGTTCCGCGCCCCGCACCATACTGCCAGCGCAGTGTCGCTGGTGGGTGGTGGGAGCTACCCACGTCCCGGGGAGATCTCGCTCGCGCACAACGGCGTGCTGTTCCTCGACGAGCTGCCGGAATGGAGCAGGCACACGCTGGAAGTGCTACGTGAGCCGCTGGAGTCCGGCCACGTCAATGTCGCCCGCGCGGCGCGCACCGATGCCTTCCCCGCGCGCTTCCAGCTGGTGGCCGCAATGAACCCCTGCCCGTGCGGCTGGGCTGGCGACCGCAGCGGGCGCTGCTGCTGTACTCCGGAAAGCATCCGCCGCTATCGCGCTCGCATTTCGGGCCCGCTGCTCGACCGCATTGACCTGCACGTCCAGGTGCCGCGACTGGAGCCAGCGGAGCTGCGCAGCGACGCACCACCGGGCGAAGACAGCCGAAGTGTCCGCGCACGTGTGGTGGCCACGCGCGACATCCAGCTACGGCGTGCGGGCAAGCCCAACGCCCTGCTGGTTCCCACCGAACTCGACAAGCACTGCCGTCTGGCCGAAGACGACCAGTATCTGCTCGAGGCGGCGGTAGAGCAGCTGCAACTCTCCGCCCGCTCCATGCACCGCATCCTGCGTGTCGCACGCACCGTCGCCGATCTGGCCGGATGCGACAGCATCGAAACCACGCATCTGGCCGAAGCCATCGGCTACCGGCAGGTGGATCGGGGGCCGTCGCGATGAGTTCTCAAGTCATCCCAACCACTTGGGTTATTTTGGAGTAGCCTGATGCCAACAGTCGCCCGCTTGGATGGACTGAGAGTGATGATTTTTCCAAACGACCACGCTCCTGCACACGTGCACGTGCAAGGGGCCGGACGAGAGGCGATCCTCCTCCTATGCTGTCCCGCTGGTCCTCCAGAGGTCAGGGACTACGTAGGCTTTAACGCTACCGAAGTTCGGACGCTGCGCCGCAATATTGCACCACTTGTCCCCCGCCTTTGTACTTGCTGGAGAGCGATCCATGACCGAAACTGATCGACAGCGTGCGCACGCTCGCGGCGAGATGCAGCGACTGCAGGAAACCAGCGCAGTCGTCTCTGTGCGTTATCAACGCAGTACTCGGCGGGTTGTACTGGAGCTTGTCACCGGTATCCAGCTATCTGTCCCGGTTGACCGGGTGCAGGGACTGACCAATGCAAGTGCTGATCAGTTGAGTGAGATTGAGGTCTCGCCCAGCGGTTTGGGGCTTCATTGGCCACAGCTTGACGCTGATGTGTATGTACCTGGCCTGCTCCAGGGTGCCCTTGGCAGCAAGAAGTGGATGGCGTCCCTCATGGGACGTGCAGGCGGCAAATCAACCAGTGAGGCGAAGCGGACGGCGGCACGCCAGAATGGTCGGCTTGGCGGGCGTCCGCTCACCACGGATGAATCAGCCGACACGCGACCGCAACGACAGGCGAACCTGTCTGGCTCCCTAGCCGCACGAAGTGGAACGGTGTCCGTTGTGCCATCTGCTACAGCTCGGCGCAGTGTGGCAAAGGGCAGGAGCTCCAGCTGACCCAAGGTCAGATCACACCACTGCGCTTCCCAACCGCTCCTCCAGCTCCACCTCGCGCGTGATGTCGGTGAAGAACCCATACCACCTGCGCGCGTGCCCGGTTTCCTTCAAATCGCCCCGACTCAACACCCATCGCCGGCTGCCATCCGGCCATTCCAGGCGGAAGCGGGTCTGGAACGTGGTCGCGGCCGGGTCGCGCCCCACCCATTCGCTGCGCACCCGCTCGCGGTCCGGCGGGTCCATGCGGGCGTACCAGCTGTCGATGCGCTCCCGCACGCTCATCGCGGCCAGCTCCAGCGGGTGCGGCGTCATGTAGCTCAGTTCACCCGATTCCTCCGCTACCCAGAATACGGTCGGCGTGCCTGGTGCGGCGTACACGTCTTCCTGCTCGCGCGCACGCAGCGCCGCTTCGTAGCGCTTGGTATCGGTGACATCGATGCAGACCACCGAAACACCCAGCACCACGCCGCCGGCATCGCTGACCCGCTCGTGGTTGAGCAGGAACGTTTCGGCGGTGTGCGGCATCACCACTTCGCTCAGATCGCCCTGGTCGTCACAGAAGCCACGCAGGATCAGTTCCAGCGCACGGCCCCCGATCTCCACCGGCAGCACGTCGGTCACCTTCTGTCCAATCACCTCGTAGCGCGGTACGTGGATCATGTTGCAGAACTTGGCGTTTGCAGCCGCAAAGCGCAGGTCCGGGTCGATGAAGGCCAGCCCCACCGGCGAGCGCTCGTACAGGATCTCCAGCTGGTACTGGCGCTGGTAGGGAGTGAGGCGGGTGCTGGACGGGGCCGCCTGGCGTGGCTCAAACCGGGCCAGCCAGCCGGCAGCGGTAGCCGCGTCCATGGCCGGGGCCAGCCACCAGCCTTGATAGGTGTCGCAGCCGATACTCGCCAGAAACTCCAGTTGGAAGCGGGTCTCCACGCTCTCGGCGACCACCTTGGCCCCGAGACTCTTCCCCAGGCCGACAATGGCCGACACGATTTTGCGGCTGGCCTCATCCTGCTCCAGGGCACGGATGAAGCTGCCATCGATCTTGATCTTGTCGAACTGGAAACGATGCAGACGCACCAGGCTGGAGTAGCCGGTGCCGAAGTCGTCCAGCATGGTCTTGATGCCCAGTTCGCGCAGATGCGCGATGCCCAGCTCGGCGGCGCGCTCGTCCTCCACCACTTCGACCTCGGTCATTTCCACCCGTATCCGCCGCAGTGGGAATCCGGTGGCTTTGAGCGTGGCAATGATGTGGTCCACCGTGGCTGATTCCTGCAACATGGTGGGCGGCATGTTGAACGCCAGGTAGAAGTCGCCAGGCCAATCACGGGCGGCGCGGCAGGCCTGTTCCACCAGGTTGATGGTGAGGCTGGCGATCAACCCGGCACTTACCGCAACGGGGATGAAGGCATCGGGCAGCAACAGGCGGCCGTCGCTGGCGCGCCAGCGGGCCAGCCCATCAAAGCCGCGCAGGTTGCCGGCCTGC
>JAEXNZ010000059.1 GCA_023439425.1 Pseudomonadota bacterium | reverse complement strand
TTGCGGGCCTTGGCATCGGCGGCGGCGGTGTTGATCTCTTCTTCGCTCAGGCCGGCCAGCTTGGCCTTGTCGTCCACCACCACGGCAGCTGCGGCGGTCGCGGCGACCAGACGGGTGTGGAACTTGGTGGCCAGCGTGGTTTCTTCCACGTTGAGCTTGCGCAGGGTGGCCTTGTCGGCGTCGTTCAGCTGCGCACCGGCACGCACGAACTCCTGGTAGTCACGCTCGACCAGACGCTTCTGCACCGGGTCCAGGCCCAGCGATTCGCGCTGGTCATAGATGCTCTTGATGCGGGCGAACAGCTTCGGGTCGAGGTTGATCTCGTCCTGGTGCTCGGCCAGCTTCGGGGCCACTTCTTCCTGGATCTTCTGGCGGGCGTCGTTGGTGTCGGCCTGGACGATGCCGAAGAACACGCGCGACACGCGGGTCAGGGTTTCGCCGCTGCGCTCCAGTGCTTCGATAGTGTTGTCGAAGGTGGCCGGCTCGGTGTTGTCGGCGATCTTGCGCACTTCGGCCAGGTGCTGCTTCATGCCTTCATTGAAGGCCGGCAGGTAATCACTGTCCTTGATGCGGTCGAACGGCGGGGCCTGGAACGGCAGGGTGCTGGCGCTCAACAGAGGGTTGGTGGAGGCATCGGCCGGCTGCTGCGCAGCGGGGGTCTGGGCATCGGTCACGGGGGTGGACTCCTTGCCGGAACAAGCGGCCAGCGCCAGGCTGATGGCGGCGGCCAGAATGACGGTACGCGACATGAAACGGGCTCCTGGAAAGAGGTGCGGCTGCAGAAAGTTGCAGCCGATCACCCTACTCCCATTGGCCGTTGCCGGCATGTGCCGGACGTGGCATCTGGCTGTGCCGGCCCCGGATGCCGGCGTGAAGACTCAGACGGTGCCGCGGTTCTTGCCCTGCCAGGGGCGGTACCACTCGCGGATGGTGGCCATGTCGGCCACGTCGTCGCCGGTGGAATGGAACACCGGGCCGAGGCCGATGATCTTTTCCGGGTAATGGAAATACGCGGCCAGCACCGGCACGTCGGCCATGCGCGCGATCTTCAGGAAGCCGGCCTTCCAGTGTTCGACCTTCTTGCGGGTGCCTTCCGGGGTGATCACGTACCACATCTTGTCGGACTCACGGATCAGGCGCACGGCCTGTTCCACGGTGCCCTGCGGCGAGCTGCGGTCGAGCGGGATCACGCCCAGCTTGCGCAGCAGCGGCCCCAGCGGCCACCAGAACAGCGAGGCCTTGCCCAGCACCCGCACCTGCAGGCCCATGGCGATCTTGGCCGCCATGCCCCAATAGCCGTCCCAGTTGGACGAATGCGGGGCGACGATCATCACCAGCTTGGGCACGTTTGGCAGCGAGCCCTGGATCTTCCAGCCACCCAGGCGCAGCGCGCAGCGCGCGGCCCAGCGCCAGAAACGGCTGGGTTTGACCTGCGGCATGTTCGGCGGAATAGCCGGAACCAGCGGATGTGGGTTGTTCAAGCAATCACTCCCAATTGCGTGTGGTGCGCGCGCGTTTGATCTGCGAGCGCTCTTTCTTGGCGTCCAGGCGACGCATCTTGGCCCCGAACGAGGGCTTGGTCGCCACCCGTGCCTTGGGCACGCTGAGGCTGGCCTGGATGAAGGCGGCCAGGCGTTCGCGGGCATCTTCGCGGTTGCGGTCCTGGGTGCGGAAACGCTGGGCGTCGATCACCAGCACGCCCTCGCCGGTCATGCGCCGGTCGCGGCGCGCCAGCAGGCGCGTGCGCAGCGCTTCGGGCAGCGATGGCGAACCGGCCACGTCGAAACGCAGTTCCACCGCAGTGGAGACCTTGTTCACGTTCTGGCCGCCGGCCCCACTGGCGCGCACGAAGCGTTCGACGAGTTCCGAGTCCGGAATCGTCAGGTGCGCGTTGATGGTGACAGGCCCATTTCCCATGGGCGGCATTGTAAAGGCTGGATCGCCGCCTTTGGTGACTGGAACGTACGCCATTGGTATCGATTGGGCGGGTAAATGGTCGTATCCGAGTGGAAATTGACACCCTTAGCCGCTCCCGGCGACGCCCCGGACCCGTCAGGGGCGGTATGCTCACGGTTCCTTGAACTGCAGGATGCACCTTGATGACTTCGATCCGTCGACATTTCACCCATCTGTTGCTTGGGGTGAGCCTGAGCTTCACGGCCATGGCTCCCGCGCTGGCCGCGCCCCCCACTGACGCCGACGTCAACCGCCTGCTGGCGGCATCGCGCGCGCAGAGCATCCTCGACAGCATGCTGCCGCAGATCGACAAACTTCAGCGTGAGCAATTCGAGCAGTACGCGTCAAAGCGCCAGCTGACCGCCGATGAACGCGCCAAGATGGAACGCATCCAGCAGCGCACCAGCCAGGTGTTCCGTGAGGAGCTTTCGTGGCAGAAGATGCGGCCGATGTACCTTGACCTCTACAAGCAGACCTTCAGCAAGGAAGACGTACTCGCCATGGCGGAGTTCTACGAGAGTCCCGCCGGGCAAAGCCTGCTCGACAAGATGCCAATGCTGATGCAGAACGTGATGGTGGCGGTGCAGACCAGGCTGCAGCCGATGTTGGAACGACTGGAGCGCGAACTCTCGACCATCGTCAACGAACCGCCGATGCAGGCCCCCGTGGTGGATGTTCCAGAGCCGCGCCCGGTGGATCTGGTGACGCCGCCCAAGGCGGGCGGCAAAGCAAAGCCCTAACGCCAGCCGAACAGATCCATCGCCTTGCCGAATTCCCCATCCACCGGCGCGCTGACATCCATCAGGCCGCCGTCTGGGTGCGGGAATCGCAGGCGTTCGGCGTGCAGCCGCATGCGGTGAATGCCCTGCATGCGGAAGCTGCGGTTGTGCCGGCCATCGCCGTGGCTGGTATCGCCAATCAGGTGATGCGACAGATGCTTGAGGTGCCGGCGGATCTGGCGAAAGCGCCCGGTCTGCGGCTGGCAGCGCAGCAGTGCATAGCGTGAGGTGGGAAATTCGCCCACCGGCACCGCGATCTCGCCCACCGCCACCCGCTGGAAGTGCGTGATGGCCTGCTTCTTCACCGGCTTGCCGGGGCCGCCGTCCAGGTCGTGGTCGACGGTGAACGCTTCCTCGGCTGGCCATCCGCGGCAGATCGCCAGATAGTCCTTGGTGACATCACCGCCCATCAACGCCTTGCCGAGGGTGCCGGCGCTTTCGCGATCAAACGCCAGCAGCAGGCAGCCGCTGGTGGCACGGTCGAGCCGGTGAACCAGGAAGATCGGCTTGCCCAGCTGCTCGCGCAGGCGGTCGGCAAGGAAATCGTCTTCGCCACGGGCCAGCTTGCTGTCATGGACCATCAGCCCGGCGGGCTTGTTCACCACCGCCAGACGCTCGTCCAGATGCAGCAGCTGCAGCGGCGGCAGTGCCACAGGTGTTTCGATGGCGGGTGATGCGTCCTCCACTGCAATCACCGCCGCCACCACGCTGCGCCCAGTGAGAACAGCCCGGCCGCGCCGCTGGCAATGCTGAGCAGCGGCGCGTCACCGAAGTACCAGCCGCCCGGCTGCATGCCGTACAGCACCGCGGCGACGATCAGCAGGCCAACACCCGCAATTGCCGCCACGGCGCGCTTCTGCAGCTTCTGCAGGTTGTTGTTCAGCGCGACCAGATCCACCGAACGCATCGACAGCTCGTGACCGCCCTCGACCTGCTGCTTCAGCCAAGCGTGCACCAGGCGCGGCATGTCCGGGGTGTGGGTCATGATTTCCGGCAGGCGCTTGCGCAGTTCCTTCAGCACCCGACGCGGGCTGTAGCGCTCACGCAGGATACGTTCCAGCACGGGGCGTGCCACCGCCCAGATGTCCAGCTGCGGATCGAGCTGGCGGCCCACGCCTTCGATGTTGAGCAGGGTCTTCTGCATCAGGATCAGCTGCGGCTGCAGGGTCAGCTGGTAGCGCTGGGCCACGCGGAACAGCTTCATCAGCACTTCGGCCAGCGAAATCTGCGACAGCGGGCGGGTGAAGTACGGTTCGCACACCGAGCGCGCCGCCGCTTCAAGTTCGTCGATGCGCACGTTGTTGGGCATCCAGCCGGCTTCAACGTGAAGCTCGGCCATGCGCCGGTAGTCCTTGTTGAAGATGGCCATGAAATTCTCGGCCAGGTAGTACTGATCTTCCTCGGACAGCTGGCCCATGATGCCGAAGTCCAGCGCGATGAAGCGCGGGTTGTCGCGGCGGGCCGGATCGGTGTCGACCCAGATGTTGCCGGCGTGCGCGTCGGCGTGGAAGAAGTTGTCGCGGAACACCTGGGTGTAGAACACACGCACGCCCTTGGCGGCGAGTGCCTTGCGGTCAATACCCGCCTTGTCGAGCGCGGCGATGTCGTCCGACGGAATGCCCCACACGCGTTCGAGGGTGAGCGCGCGCTCGGCGGTGTGGCTCCAGATCACTTCCGGCACGTAGAGGTCATCGCTGTCCATCCAGAACCGACGCAGCACGCTGGCGTTGGCTCCTTCGCGCTGCAGGTCGAGCTCGGCAGCCAGGGTGGTCTCGACTTCGGCCACCACTTCGCGCGGGCGGATCTTGTCGGCGCGCGGGTGGGTGCGCTCGACCAGGGCAGCCAGCGAATTGAGCAACGCGATATCGGCGTCGATCTGCTTCTCGATGCCCGGGCG
>JAEXNZ010000564.1 GCA_023439425.1 Pseudomonadota bacterium | reverse complement strand
GTAGCGCGGGGCTTGCCCGGCTGGCTTTTCGCGATAACCCAACAGCAGCCGGGCAAGCCCGGCTCTACAAAAAATGCCGCCCTGATGGGCGGCATTTTTGCGATGCTGCGCATCGCCGCAATAACGGCTGCGCCGTTATTGCTGCAACGGAATCACACGAATCTCAACGCGACGGTTCTTGGCACGACCGGCATCGGTGTTGTTATCCGCAATCGGATACGCCTTGCCAGCACCCAGCGTTTCAATACGCACCGGCTGCACGCCCTGCGCGGTCAGGTACGCGGCGACGGAATCGGCACGTTCCTTGGACAGCTTGTTGTTGACCGCATCGCTGCCGATGCTGTCGGTGTGGCCAACCACTTCGATCATGGTCTGGTTGTATTCATTCAAGGTGCTGGCCACGCCATTGAGCGCACCATAGAACTGAGGCTTCAGCGCCGACTTGCCGAAGTCGAAAGTGATGCCATCCGGCAGGTTCAGCACGATGTTGTCGCCCTGCCGCTGCACGTCGATACCAGTATTGGCGGTACGCTCACGCAGCGCGCGCTCCTGTCGGTTCTGGTACGCACCGACACCGGCACCAGCCAGTGCGCCGATACCCGCGCCCACCATGGCGTGCTGGCGGCGTTCGGTGGCGCTGTCGCCGGTCAGCAGACCGGCAGCCACGCCGATGGCGGTGCCGATCAGCGCGTTGCGACCGGTGCGGCTCTGCTGCTCGGTCGGGTTGCCGTACTGGTCGCTCTGCACATAGGAGCCGCCGGTCGCGCAGGCCGACAGTGCGGCAGCGGTGAACAGGGCCAGAGCCACATTGCGAGGTGCGGAAAGCTTCATGGGTTTCTCCTCAAAGCCGCTCAAGCGGCGTGCGAACGGCCTGAAGCATAAACACGCACGCGCGATGCCGGGATGATGAATCGGGCACGAGGGGGTGTTTCGTTCAGGTACGCCGGTACGCCGTCAACGCGGCGTCCCGCCCGGCCGCGAGGTCGACAATCGGCAGTGCCGGATAGGATGGCGCGTGCCGGGCCAGCAGGTCCGGGGTCTGCCAGGGCGCAAAGCGTGCCTTCACCGGCAGCGGCGCGAGTTCGGGAACCCAACGGGTGATGTAGCGGGCGTTCGGATCGAACTTCTGCGCCTGGGTCACCGGGTTGAAGATGCGGAAGTACGGCGCGGCGTCGGCCCCGGTGCCGGCGACCCACTGCCAGCCCATGGTGTTGTTGGCCAGGTCGGCGTCGACCAGGGTGTCCCAGAACCAGCGTGCGCCATGCAGCCAGTGCTGACGCATGTGCTTGCACAGGAAGCTGGCGACCAGCATGCGCACGCGATTGTGCATGTAGCCGGTAGCCCACAGTTCGCGCAGGCCGGCGTCGACGATGGGGATGCCGGTGCGGCCCTGCTGCCAGGCCGCCAGCTGGGTGGGATTGTCCCGGGCCCACTGGAAGCTGTCGAAGCGCGGGTTGAGGTTGTGCTCCGGGGTTTTCGGGAAGTGGTGCAGCAGGTGGTAGGAGAACTCACGCCAGCCCAGTTCGCGGATGTAGCCGTCGATGTCGGCATCGCGGCCGGCACTGCGCTCGGCCTCGAGCCGGCGCACGATCTGCCAGGGCGAGATTTCGCCGAAATGCAGGTGCGGGGACAGCAGCGAGGTGCCGACGCGGTCGGGCAGATCGCGCTGCTGGCGGTAGCCGTTGAGGGCACCGTCGACGAACACGGTCAGTGCTTCCTGGGCACCGGCCTCGCCGGGTTGCCAGTGCTCCCAGAACTGCTGGTCCCAGTTGAGTGTGGGCGCGAGCTTGAGGTCTGCCAGTGGCAGGCTGCGGGTGTCGTGTGCGGGAAGCGTGTCCGGGAGCTTCAGCGGCGCGGGAATGTGCAGGCGGGTCAGTGCATTGCGCCAGTACGGGGTGAATACCTTGTACGGCCCGCCCTGCTGGTTGGCGAGGTCCCAGGGTTCGAACATCAGGCTGCCGTTGCAGCTCTGCGCATCGATGCCCTGCTCACGTAGCTCGCGTTTGATGGTGGCGTCGCGCGGCTGCGTGGCCGGTTCGTACTTGCGGTTCCAGTACACCGCTTCGGCACCGGTTTCGGCGATCAAAGCCTGCAGTTCGGCCTGGCTGTCGCCTTGGCGCAGGACCAGTGCGGAACCGCGCGCCTGCAGGTCGGCGTCGAGTGCGGCGAGTGAACGGTGCAACCAGGTATTGGAGGCTTCGCCCGGTGCCCAGCTGCCCTCTTCGTGCGGGGCGTGGATGTAGACCGGAATGGGCGTGTGCCCGGCTTCAAGTGCGGCGTGCAGAGCGGGATTGTCCTGCAGGCGCAGATCACGACGGAACCAGACCAAGGCTGACGACACGGGCGAAGACCACAGCGGAAAGACCCGTGATGATACGGGGCGGTGGTGTGAGGTGTGCGTAGGTGTGCAACGGTCAACGCGGTGACGCTTCAAACCGCTTCATGGATTCGGTGATCAGCGCCTTGGCTTCGGCCGCATTGCCCCAGCCGTTGAGCTGCACCGGGTTGCGGCCTTCCGGAAGGTCCTTGTAGACCCGGAAGAAAGCCTCAATGCGCTGCCGCTCGATCTCCGGCAGATCGTTCAGATCGCGGATGTTGGCGTAGGTGGGATCGATCTTGTCGGTGGGCACACCAATGACTTTCTCGTCATGTTCGCCCTTGTCGATCATCTTCAGATAGCCGATCGGGCGGAAGCTGATGATCACGCCGGGGTGCAACGGCTCGCGGGTCAGCACCAGCGCGTCCAGCGGGTCGTTGTCGCCGGCCAGTGTGCGCGGCATCGAGCCGTAGTTGGCGGGGTATGCGACTGGCATGGACTGGAAGCGGTCAACGTGGACCAGGCCGTCTTCCTTGATCTCGTATTTGGTGAAGCTGCCGGCGGGGATTTCGACGGCGAGGTTCGCCGATTCCGGCGCGTTCTTTGGTTGTGCGGCGAGGAACGGATGCAGGACCGTGGGGGCGGCGAAGCTGGCGCCGGTGAGGAGCAGCAGGGCGGCGGCGATGGCGGCGAGAGGGAGAAGGCGGTTGGGCATGGTTGGCTCCGAAAGGCAGCCGGGCAAGCCCGGCTCTACGTCATGGGGCCGGACAGGGACCGGCGGCGGATCATGGGGCCGGACGCAGCCCGGCGGCGGATCGTGGGGCCGGACGCAACCGGGCGTCGGATGTAGTGCCGGGCTTGCCCGGCAAACGTAATGCCGGACGCACCCGACGTGCGTCACTCCCAGCAACGGTCGGCGCGGCCCTTCAGGGTCTGGCTGCGCGCGCAGTCGCGGGGGGCGATGCGGCCATCGGTCAATTCGGTCTTGCGCTTGCTGCCATCGGCCTGGCGGTCCAGGGTGAAGCCGTCGTACAGCCGGCCGGTGACGGTTCTTGCTTCGTACCGCAGGCGCTGTGGATCAATCGTGAGCACCTGGAACAGCTGGGTGTCCTCCCCCACCGGAGCCATGGTCGCCCTCGCCTCGTCCGACACCCGGTACTGCTTCGGACCGGCCACGGTCACGACGTACTGCGGGGTGGCCTGCTGGCCCTCACCACGACGGCCGTAGGTGTGGTCGTGCCCCTGCAGCACCAGATCCACCTTGTGCTTGAGCACCACCGGCAGAATCTCCTCACGCAGCGCGGTGTTCTCACGCCCCTCGCGCGGCGAATAGAACGGCTGGTGCAGCATCACGATGGTCCAGCGCTGTGCGTTGCCGGTCAGCACCTTGTCCAGCCACGCTGCCTGCGCCCGGGCGGTGCCCAGGTCCAGCGCGGAGGTGCCGTCGAGCACCACGAAGCGCGCGCCCTGGTAGTCGAACCAGTACGTACTGGTGTCGGTGGCGGTGATGCCGTTGCGCGGCAGCGCGAAGGTCACCGGCCAGTGCCTGCCCAGCACACGGCGCTCCTGCGGGGTGTCCTCGAACTCCTCGAAGTACTCGTGGTTGCCGATCGCCGGAGCCACGGCGGTTTCCTGCGGCAGCCAGCCGGCCGCGGCGAACCACTCACCCCACTCGCTGTCGTCCTCGCCGTCGCCGCCGCTGACCAGGTCACCGGCGAACAGACTCAGGCGGGCGTTCGGAGCGGCCTTGAGCCCAGCACGCAGCACGCGCGAGACATGGCTGAGGTTTTTGTTCTGGGTGTCGCCGAAATACAGCACGGTCAGTGGCTGCTCGGCAGAGCCGGCGGTGCGCAGCTGGTTCCAGGCACTCCAGGTGTCCTTGCCCTGCACACGCCACAGGTACAGCGTGTCCGGCGTCAGGCCGCTGACATCCACACGGTGATGGTGCGAGCTGCCGTTCTCGGTCTGCAGCGCGGCGGTGGTCGCGGTCACCCGGGTGACCTTGCCGACATCCGGCGAGTCACCCGCCACCACCCATTCCAGCACCGGGGCGCTGACCGTGACATCCGTACGCCAGGCCACGCCGAATCCATGTGCGGCGTCCTGTGCGGGCGACGCAACGATGCGGTCCGGGAAGCCGGTGGCGGCGTAATGGCGATTCCCTGCCGGCACCTGGGTATTGGGTTCCACCTGGGTGGCGGTCTTTGCGGTTACCGCAGCGCTGCACAACAGCAGCGCCAGGGTCAGCGCCTTGAAACACGCACGCACACACATCACTTCGCACACTCCAACGGCAGAGACAGTTGCTTGGCCACACTGGCCCAATCGAACGCGACCACGCCCTGGTCGTCATGCACGGCATACAGCGCACCGTGCGGGAAGCGCGGCGAGGCGCTCTGATCCATCCAGATGCCGTCGGTGTTTGCCACCGTGTTGCCCTGGAATGCACCGACATGCTTGAGCGTGTGGCGATCGAACAGGTGGAACACGCTGCGCTGCTTGCCCTGCTCGGTGGTGATCCACCAGCCGTCCTTGCCGCAGGTCCGCAGCATCACGCCCTCGGCCTGGGCCTTGAACGCATCACGGCCGAAGGTGGTGCCGGTGAACTTGCCTTCCAGCGTATAGACCTTGAACTCGCTGGCGTAGTTCTCGTCTTCCTCGGCGATCAACAGGCGGTCGTTGGCCGGGTCTCCCCAGATCGACTCGACCACGCGCAGCGCACCGGCTTCGGTGGTGTCGCCAATGCTCGACACCAGGGTGGCCTGTGCCTTGCCATCAGCGACCTTCATTGCATAGCGGCGCACACGCTTATCCAGCTCGGCCAGTGGCGGCAGGATGTCGTTGCCCTGCGCGTCCTCACCGGCATCGTAGGAATCGGTCACGTAGACATCGTAGCCCTCAGGCTGCTTGTTGACCCACAGGCCGTAGGGCTTGCGCAGGTCGTCAGTGGCAAAGATGCCCAGCGGAGTGAAGTCCGGCAGCTGCAGCACCTGCACACGATGGTTGTCACGTTCCACGATCAGCACCAGGTCATCGATCACGGCGATGCCGTTGGGGCGATCGAACTGGCCCGGCGCGGTGCCGAGGCCGCCCACATCGCGCAGGTGCGCGCCGGTCTGCCCGTCGTAGACCACCAGTTTGTCGGTGGCCTTGGCGGTGGCGATCAGCCACACCTGCCCTTCCGGCGTGGTCCAGCTGGCCGGCGAGTCGATGTTGTCGGCCGGGGTCATCGGGGTCTGGAAGGCCTCGGCCACGGTGGCGATGCTGCGACCGGTGGTGGCCGCAGCGGGGTCGGCTGCAGGTGCGGGCGCGGCGGCAGGCTTGCAGCCCGCCAGCAACGCAACCGTCAGCAGGCTCAGTACAGGCAGCGCGCGCATCACAGCTGCACCTTCAGGCCGAGCGCGTAGGTGCGGCCATACTCTTCGTTCTGCAGGGTGCGCGAGCGCACGCCCTGGTACAGCTCCAACGGCTTGTCCAGCAGGTTCTGCGCTTCGAAGTACACGCTCACGTTCGAGGTGATCTTGTAGTCCAGGCTGAAGTCCAGCTGGGTATTGGGAGCCACGTAGATGTCAAACGCGCGGCTGTCGCCCAGGGTATCGAGGTACTCGCTGCGGTACACGGCAGCAAGACGGGTGCTGAAACCGGCCTTTTCATAGCCGACATGCGCGCTGTACACGTGCTTGGAGGCGCGCGGCAGGGTGAAGTCGTCGCCTTCGCGATCCTCCAGGCCGGGGTTGAAGTCGGTGTCCAGCCAGGTGCCGCTGGCCCCGACCAGCAGGCCGTCCCAGCCAGCCGGCAGGAAGCTCAGCTGCTGCTGCCAGTTGAATTCGGCACCGAACACCTTGGCCTTGTCGCCATTGATCACGCGGGTGACCTCGAAGTCCGGGTAGGCCGGATCGTCGTTGCTGACCGTGTTGACGATATACCCGTCGATCGACTTGTGGAACAGGCCCAGCGAGACGATGCCGGTGCTGCCGATGTAGCGTTCCATCGACAGGTCGAGGTTCTTCGATTCGTACGGATCCAGGTCCGGGTTGCCCAGGCGCACTTCCTCGTCGCCGCGGTTGTAGCCGATGCGCGGAGCGGCATCGCCAAACGAAGGACGCGAGACCGTCTTGTTGGCGGCCGCGCGCAGCACCCAGTCACTGCCGGCGTCGTAGCGCAGGTGCAGGCCCGGCAGCACGTTGGTGTAGCTCTTGTCGGCGCTGATCGGGGTGACCGTGTAGCTGCGGCCGTTGCTGGCCACGTCGATGCTGTTGCCGGTGGACTTGACCTGGGTGTTCTCCACGCGCACGCCGCCGATCACGCGCAGCGAACCGATGTCCCAGGTACCCATCGCGTAGCTGGCGAAGATGTCTTCGCTGGCGGTGTAGTCTTCTTCCAGCGAGGTCATGGCGTTGGCACCGACGTCCTGCGGACGGGCGCTGTACTGGCTGCCGAACTGCGACCAGTAACGGCGCATCGCGTCCGAGCTCATGCCCTGCCCCAGGCTGCCACCGCGATGATCCGGGGTGGAGGTGGTCCAGTCGGACAGCGCGATATCCGGGCCGACGCGCAGTTCGTTCTCGTCGATGTTGACGTCGCGGTCGCGCCAGCGGCCGAGCAGACCGAACTTGTAGCTGGAGTGGTCACCATCAAAGCGCACATTGATCTGCGCGCTGCGCTCTTCGTCGTCCACGCGCTTGGGCGAAAGCACCACGCGGTCGAAGTCGTAGTTGCCGTTGTCCATCCAGCTGGCATCGGTCAGCGTGTAGCGCGGGATGCCGGAGTTCTGGTCAACCGTGGCCCCGAGGTCGTCACCGTTGTACTCGAAACGCGCTTCCATCTCGTCGTTGACGCGCTCTTCGGTGCGGGTGTAACCGACCTTGTAATCGACCACGGCGTTGGTCAGGCGGTTTTCACCGCCCAGGCTGGCAGCGAAGGTGTTTTCCTTCTTGGTGCGGTAGCGCATGCGCTTCTGGATCGCGTCGGCCGGCAGTTCGTCGACCTGGTAGCGACGATCGCTGAGCGCGGTAACCTCACCGTCGCCGAAGTTGAAGATGGTGCGCTGGCGGGTTTCGGCGTCGTCGAACTGGCTGTACAGGGTGCGCAGGTAGTAGCTATTGCCTTCGCTGGGACGCCAGTCGAAATTGAGATTGGCCCCGACGCGCTTGCGTTCGATCTCGTACTTGCGGTGCTGCAGGCTGATGGGGAACAGCTCGCCCTCGGCCAGACCGTCTACTTCGTCGTACTCCACCTCGGTGTTGTCCGACTCGAACTTGCGGTTCTGGTAGTTCACGCCCAGCGCCACGCCGAAGGTGTCGGCGAACACTTCGCTGTAATTGAACGCGGCCTTCGGGCTGGTGTGGCCGGACAGCTGCTGGTGGCTGCCTTCGATCTTGCCACGCAGGCTGCGACCGTCACGGTCGAATGCCGAGGCGGACTCGACCAGAATCGCGCCGCCGATGGCATCACCCGGCATGTCCGGGGTCGGCGACTTGACCACGCGCAGGCGCTCGGTGGAATCGGACGGAATCACGTCCAGCGGTGCGGCGCGGCTGGAATCTTCCGGGGTACCGATGGCAATGCCGTCAACGCTGACGCTGTTGAGATTGGCATCCAGCCCACGCACCACCACGAAGCGGCCTTCGCCCTGGTCGCGGGTGACGCTGACGCCCGGCAGGCGCTGCAGCGACTCGGCCACGTTCTTGTCCGGGTACACGCCCAACGAGTCGGACGACACCGCGTCTTCAATCGCGTCGCTGCTGCGCTTGAGGTCCACCGCGCGGGTCTGCGACTCCAGCTGCGGACGCACCTCAATGCGGTCCAGGTCGGTGGCGTTACCGCTGGCGGCTACCTCGCCGGCAGCCAGCGCGGGGGTGGTGGACATGACCAGCAACGACAGGCTGATGGCCAGCCCCAACGGCGATTTGTTCTGCACGGGAAGTCCCAACGGTGTAAAGATTGGGTCAGCACGGTATGTCCGTCAGGTTTCATGAACGTGACATTCAGGCGCAAGGTTTGGAGGATTGCGACGCCGGTTCGTTAAAATGGGCTCTCCCCGTCCTTGGTTGCCCCTGTCATGAAAATCGTTGAAGTCCGCCACCCGCTGGTGCAGCACAAGATCGGCCTGATGCGCGACGCGTCCCTGAGCACCAAGGACTTCCGCGAACTGGCCAATGAGCTGGGCGGCCTGCTCGCCTATGAGGCCACCGCCGACCTCGATACCGAGGCGCACACCCTTCCCGGCTGGGCCGGCCCGGTCACCGT
>JAEXNZ010000558.1 GCA_023439425.1 Pseudomonadota bacterium | reverse complement strand
GTCGGGACGGCCGGATTTGAACCGACGACCCTCTGCCCCCCAGGCAGATGCGCTACCAGGCTGCGCTACGCCCCGATGATGCTGGTGTTGTTCCCGCCTTGCAGCGGGCCGACGAGTATACCCGTTTTGTGAAGAAAATGGATCAGCGCCGCAGCAGCTGCAGCACTTCTTCCAGTTCCATGCGGGTCTGCTTGATGATCTGATTGCTCAGCGCCGACTCTTCGCGTGCACCCGCCCCTTCCAGACGCAGGCGCGCGCCACCGATGGTGTAGCCCTGTTCGTACAGCAGCCCCCGGATCTGCCGCACCATCAGCACGTCATGGCGCTGGTAGTAGCGACGGTTGCCGCGGCGCTTGGCCGGCTCCAGGCTGGGAAACTCGGTTTCCCAGTAGCGCAGCACGTGCGGCTTGACGTCGCACAGCTCGCTGACTTCACCAATGGTGAAGTAGCGCTTGGCCGGTATCGGCGGAAGTTCGCGGTTACTGCCCGGATCCAGCATATGCCTCCACCCGCTCCTTGAGCTTCTGGCCCGGACGGAAGGTGACCACCGTACGGGCGGAAATCGGAATCTCCTCCCCGGTTTTCGGATTGCGACCCGGGCGCTGGTTCTTGCGCCGCAGGTCGAAATTGCCGAAGCCGGAAAGCTTCACCTGACGTCCCTGTTCCAATGCTTCACGCAGCACATCGAAAAACGCGTCGACAAATTCCTTGGCCTCGCGCTTGTTCAGACCCACTTCGTCGAACAGCTTTTCGGCCATCTCCGCCTTGGTCAATGCCATTGCCTGCTACCCCCCATGCTTCCCGCTCATCCGCGGATCCGGGCGTGGTGTTCACGCTCCATGGCAGCCACCGCCTCGGTGACCACCGCGTCCACGTCGCGGTCCGTCAGAGTGCGCGACTTGTCCTGCAAAATCAAGCCCATAGCGAGACTCTTGAAACCGGGCTCGACGCCCTGCCCCACATACCGGTCAAACAGGGTCACCTGGCGCAGCATCGGGCCAGCGGCACGGCGCAGGGTGGCCTCCAGGTCGGCCCAGGCGGCCCCTTCCGGGACCAGGAAGGCCAGGTCGCGGCGCACCGAGGGGAAGCGGGACAGCTCGCTGGCACGCGGCAGCTCACGGGCGGCCAGCGGAGCCAGGTCCAGCTCGAAGGCGTACACATCCATGTCGATGTCCATGGCCTGGGCCAGGCGCGGGTGGATCTGGCCGATCCAGCCGATGGTCTGGCCGTCGCGCAGCACCTCGGCCGAACGGGCTGGATGGCCGTACGGGCGGGCGGAGGGCACGAAGGTCAGCGCGGCACCGGAGGCGGCGGCCAGCGACTCCAGGTCGCCCTTGAGGTCATGGAAGTCGACCTTGCGGGTGGCCAGGCCCCACTGCTGGGGATCGGCCTCGCCGCACACCGCCACGGCCACGCGGGTGGTTTCGACGGGAGCCGGACGGTCATCGCCGGCCTGGGGGTGGAACACCCGGCCCAGCTCGAACAGACGCACGCGGCCCTGCTGGCGAGCGGCATTGCGGCCCAGGGTGGCGACCAGACCCGGCAGCAGCGCCGGGCGCATCACCGCCAGCTCGGCCGAGAGTGGGTTGGCCAGGGCCACCACGTTCTGGTCCAGCTGCCAGCTGCCCAGCAGGGCGGCGTCGACGAAGGCGTAATTGATGGTTTCCTGCAGGTCGCGGGCGACCAGCTGGCGACGCGTGCTGAGCTCGTCCAGACGGGTTTCGCTGGGCATGGCCACGCGCGCGGCACCGCCGGGCAGCGTGGTCGGAATCTGCTCGTAGCCGTGAATGCGGGCCAGCTCTTCGATCAGGTCTTCTTCGATGGCAATGTCGAAGCGACGGCTCGGCGCGGTGACCTGCCAGCCTTCACCGGCAGCGACCACGTCCATGCCCAGCGCGCGCAGGATGCGCTCGACGTCGGCATCGGCAATCTGGATGCCCAGCACGCGCTGGATACGCGCGCGACGCAGGGTGATGACGGCGGCGACCGGCAGGTCGGCGGCGTTCACCGCTTCGGTGACCGGGGCCGGGGTGCCGCCGGCCAGGTCCAGCACCAGGCGGGTGGCGTACTCGATGGCGGTGCGCGGCAGCGCCGGGTCGACGCCACGCTCGAAGCGGTGGCCGGCGTCAGTGTGCAGGCCCAGCTTGCGGCCGCGCCCCATGATGGCGGCCGGCGCGAAGTGCGCGGCTTCCAGGAACACGGCGGTGGTGTCGTCGGTGACGCGGGTATCCCAGCCGCCCATCAGGCCAGCCAGACCGACCGGGCGGTCGGCGTCGGTGATGATCAGGAAGCTGTCATCCAGTGCGGCGTCGCGACCGTCCAGCAGCTTGAGCTGTTCGCCAGCGCGCGAGCGGCGCACACCGATGCTGCCCTGCAGGGTGCCGAGGTCGTAGGCGTGCATGGGCTGGCCCAGTTCCAGCATGACGTACTGGGTGATGTCGACCAGCAGCGACACCGGACGCACGCCGCTGCGGCGCAGGCGCTCTGCCATCCACAGCGGGGTGGCGGCGCGCGGATTGACGCCCTCGATCACGCGGCCCAGGTAGCGCGGCGCTTCGGCACCGGCGTTGAGCGCGATCTGCAGTTCGCGGCTGCCCACCGAAGCGACCGGCGCGGCGTTGAACGGCACCACTTCACTGGCGCACGCAGCAGCCACGTCGAAGGCAATGCCGCGCACGCTGAAGCAGTCGGCGCGGTTCGGGGTGAGCTTGATCTCGATGCTGGCGTCGGGCAGGCCGAGGTACTCGACCAGCGACTGGCCGACCGGGGCATCATCGGGCAGTTCGAACAGGCCGGAGCCGTCGCTGTCCAGGCCCAGTTCCTTGGCCGAGCACAGCATGCCGTTGGAGTCGACGCCGCGCAGCTTGGCCGCCTTGATCAGGAAGTCACCGAACTTCGCGCCGATCATCGCCAGCGGCGCGACCAGCCCGGCGCGCGCATTCGGCGCGCCGCAGACGATCTGCAGGTGCTCGCCTTGCCCTGCATCAACCTGGCAGATCTGCAGGCGGTCGGCTTCGGGGTGGCGCTCAGCCGAGACAATGCGCGCCACGACCACATGGTCGAGCTTTGCCCCGAGGTCGGTGACCTCTTCGACTTCCAGGCCGATGGCGGTCAGCACCGCGCTCAGTTCATCGCGCGAGACCGTGGTGGGGACGTGGCTGCGCAGCCAGTTTTCAGAGAATTTCATGGATCACCGCTTACGCGAATTGCTTCAGGAAACGCACGTCGTTCTCGAAGAACGCGCGCAGGTCATTCACGCCGTAGCGCAGCATGGCAAAACGCTCCACGCCCAGGCCGAAAGCGAAGCCGGTGTAGCGCTCCGGATCGATGCCGACGTTGCGCAGCACGTTCGGGTGGACCATGCCGCAGCCGAGCACTTCCAGCCAGCGGGTGCTGCCATCGGGCTGCTGCCAGGCGATGTCCACTTCCGCGCCGGGTTCCACGAACGGGAAGTAGCTGGGGCGGAAACGCATTTCGAAATCGCGTTCGAAGAAGGCACGCACGAACTCGGACAAGGTGCCCTTGAGGTCGGCGAAGGTGGAATGTTCGTCCACCAGCAGGCCTTCCACCTGATGGAACATCGGCGAATGGGTCTGGTCGCTGTCGCTGCGGTAGACCTTGCCGGCGGCGATCATGCGCAGCGGCGGCGCGTGGTCGCCCATGTAGCGCACCTGCACACCGGAGGTATGCGTGCGCAGCAGGCGGCCGTCGCCGAAATAGAAGGTGTCGTGCATCGCACGCGCCGGGTGGTGCGGCGGGAAGTTCAGCGCTTCGAAGTTGTGCCAGTCGTCTTCGATTTCCGGGCCTTCGCTCAGCTCATAGCCGAGGCGACCGAAGATTTCGGTGATGCGTTCCAGGGTGCGGGTAACCGGGTGGAGACCACCACGATCCGCGCGACGGCCCGGCAGGGTGATGTCGATCGCTTCAGCGGCCAGACGCGCGTCAAGCGCAGCGTTGTCCAGCACGGCCTTGCGTTCGCCCAGCGCGGCACTTACGGCGTCACGGGCGAGGTTGATGGCTTCGCCAGCGGCTTTGCGCTGGTCCGCCGGCAGGCCACCGAGCTGCTTGAGCTGCGAGGTGATGCTGCCATTCTTGCCCAGCAGCGCGACACGCAGGCCTTCCAGCGCGTCGGGACTCTGCGCGGCGGCCACGTCGGCCAGCGCCTGGGTGGTGAGGGATTGGATGTCACTCATGGATAAACGGGACCTCGCGTCGGTCGATCTTCGCGATGGACGCCGGGCCGACTCCCGTCGCCACAAAAAAGAATGGGGAAGGACTTGCGCCCTTCCCCATGCATTGCCTTACCCACAGCCGTTGCGCGTGAACGGCAACGGCAGGGGAATGGACTTATGCCGCCAGTGCGCCCTTGGCCTTTTCAGCCAGTGCAGCAAAACCGGCAGCGTCGTGCACGGCGATGTCAGCCAGAACCTTACGGTCCAGGGTGATGCCAGCCTTCAGCAGGCCGTTCATGAAGCGGCTGTAGCTCAGGCCGTTGATGCGGGCAGCCGCATTGATACGGGTGATCCACAGCGAACGGAAGTTGCGCTTCTTCTGCTTACGGCCGATGTAGGCGTACTGCTGTGCCTTGA
>JAEXNZ010000472.1 GCA_023439425.1 Pseudomonadota bacterium | reverse complement strand
TGCGGATATTGGCCAGCTTGGCCTCGTCGCTGATCCGCTCGGACTTGATCTGCAGGATGGAAATCTTGTCGAGCAGTTCGCCGAAGGACACCGGGACTTGGATTTCTGCGGTCATGAGTGAATGGCCGTTTTTCTTGTGGAGTGCATGAAGTTTAGCCGTAGAGCCACGCCCTGCGTGGCTGCACAGCCCATCGGCACCGCGAAGCCACGCAGGGCGTGGCTCTACGACCGGGAAAAGAAAAAGGCCACCCAATGGGTGGCCTTTTTGCGTGTCTGGCGGAGAGGGGGGGATTCGAACCCCCGAGGCGCTATAAACGCCTGCCTGATTTCGAGTCAGGTACATTCAACCGCTCTGCCACCTCTCCAGATGGTCCCGGCGAACCGGGACGCGAATAATACGGGCAGCGGGCGCTGACGGCAAGCGCTTGCCGCGCCTTCAGGTGAATTTCGTCTGACCCGATCGCTTGCCGGATGTCCGCAGGGCCGCGATCATGCCGTTATTCCCCGCAATACCTTCGCAGCAAGCCCACCGACCATGATCGAATTCGGACACGTGACCCACCCTGGCCTGCGCCGTCAACTCAATGAGGACACCTATTACGGTGATGGCGAACTGGCCCTGTGGCTGGTGGCCGACGGCATGGGCGGCCACGCCTGTGGCGAGATCGCCAGCGCGCTGGCGCGGGAAACCATCGTCCGCGAGATCCGCCAGGGAGCCTCGCTGGCGCAGGCAATCCGCATTGCCGACGAAGAAATCATCCGCACCTCACGCCGGCGCAACGACACCCTGCCAATGGGCACCACGGTGGTGGCCGCGCGGGTGCTGGGCAACCGCTACGAGGTGGCCTGGGTGGGTGACAGCCGGGCCTACCTGTGGCGCGACGGGCAACTGGCGCAGCTGAGCCAGGACCACAGCGTGGTCCAGGAAATGGTGGCCCAGGGCAACCTGACCGCCGAGCAGGCCCGCGCCCATCCCAGTCGCAACGTGGTGACCCAGGCGCTGGGGGTGACCGATCCGGCGCACCTGAATGTGGCCACCACCACCGGCGAACTGCGCCCGGGCATGCAGTTGCTGCTGTGCAGCGACGGGCTGACCGAGGAAGTAGAAGACCACGGCATTGCCAGCACCCTTGCCTATGACGATGTCAGCGCGCAGGAATGCGTGGATACGCTGGTGGCGGCGGCACTGGATGGCGGCGGGTCGGACAACATCACCGTGATATTGGTGCGTTGCCATTGATGGTGGTAGATCACGACCGTTGGTCGTGATCGCGTCAGGCCGCCGATTCTTCGGCCTTCGGGCCGTCCCAGATCGCGTGGCCGGCCTTCTTGCGCAGCTTGGTCAAGCGCGCCTCGTGCGCCTCCTGTTCGGACGCGGTGGCAACCACGCGCGGGCGCGGCAGCAGGCGCGAGGTGTCAATGGCCATCGCCTGCACACCGCCACTGACCACATCATCCGCGCTGCCGAAGCCGATCTCTTCCTGCCCGGAAGTCAGGGCGATATAGACGTCGCCCAGGATCTGGGCATCCAGCAGACCGCCGTGCAGCTGGCGATGCGCGTTGTCCACGCCCAGTCGTTTGCACAGGGCATCCAGTGAGTTGCGTTGGCCGGGATAGCGCTCGCGCGCCATCTTCAGCGTATCGATGACCGTGCAGCGGTCGGCGATGGTGCCGTAGTGGTCACCCAGCCGGGACAGCTCGTAATCCAGGAAGCCGAGATCGAACGCGGCGTTGTGGATGATCAGCTCGGCCCCGTCGATGTAGGCGAGGAACTCGTCGGCGATCTGCGCGAAGTCCGGCTTGTCGGCCAGGAAGTCCAGGGTCAGGCCGGTGACTTCCTGCGCGCCCTGTTCGAACTCGCAGTCCGGCTTGATGTACTGGTGGTAGTTGTTGCCACTGGGGCGACGCTCGAGCAGTTCCACACAGCCGATTTCGACGATGCGGTTGCCTTTGCGCCATTCCAGGCCGGTGGTTTCGGTGTCGAGGATGATCTGACGCATGCGCTTAGTTTACCGCCGCGCCGTTGCGGATCCGGATCGCGGCATCACGCGCCAGCTGGTCCACGCGTTCGTTGTCGGGGTCACCGTTGTGGCCCTTCACCCAGCGCCAGTCGATGGTGTGGCGCAGGGTGGCGGCATGCAGCCGCTCCCACAGTTCCCGGTTCTTGACCGGGTCGCCGCCGGCGGTCTTCCAGTTCTTGCGGATCCAGCCGGGCATCCACTGGGTCAGGCCCTGACGGACGTATTGCGAGTCGGTGTACAGCACGATGTTGCAGGGCTCGGTCAGCGCTTCCAGGCCGGAAATGGCGGCCATCAGCTCCATGCGGTTGTTGGTGGTGTGCGCTTCGCCGCCGGTGAGCTCGCGCTCGTGCGCGTTGTAGCGCAGCAGCGCGGCCCAGCCACCCGGGCCGGGGTTGCCCAGGCAGGAACCGTCGGTGTGTATTTCAATGGTTTTCATTCAATTCCAGATCAGGTCGCCACCGTGCCGTGCCAACGGCGCACCGGCAGTGGCGTGGGGCCCGGCAGGGCCAGGGTTCGTTTTTCCGCAGTGAACAGGCAGGCCGCGCGCAACGGAGCCAGACTGCTGCGGTCGGGCGAGCGGTCACGCCACATCGGGCCCAGCCAGGTCAGTTCCTGACAGCTCAGCCCCGCCTGCTCCAGGCTGTGGCGCAGGCGCTGCGGGGTGCGCACGACCAGCCCATGCCGACGCCACTGGCGGCGGAACGGGCTGAACGGATTGAGCGTGGACAGCCACAGCCGGCCGCCGGGCATCAGCACCCGCTCGCACTCGGCGATCAGCGCCTCGGCATCGCGGGCAGTCACATGCTGCAGCACGATGGCGTTGACGCTCTCACTGGGCAACGGCAGCGGCAGCGCGCAGCGCGCATCACCGCTGTAACCCGGCGGCTGCCGGTGCAGGGTGAGGCCGCGTCCAGGCAGCAGCGGCTCCTGGGTCCACGCGGGTGTCGGCGCGATCCACAGCCACGGCGTAACCGGCCGGGTGGCCAGCACCAGCGCCAGCCGCTGGCGCTCCAGTTCGCGCAACGACAGCGCCGGTTCAGTATCAAACCAGGATGCGACTGAAGCTTGACGGGAGCGCGACACGGCGGGCATGGTCCAATTCTATGCGACTGATTGCCCTACCCGCATTCGCGGACAACTACATCTGGGCGCTGGTCGCCGAAGACGGTAATGCCATCGTGGTCGACCCCGGTCAGGCCGCGCCCGTATTGGCTGCGGCAGCGCAGCAGGGCTGGCGTCCGCATACCGTGCTGCTGACCCACCATCACAACGATCACATCGACGGCGTGGCCGAACTGCAGGCGCAGAACCCCGGCCTGGCGGTACTGGCACCTGACGATCCGCGCATTCCGCAGGCCACCCGCCGGGTCGGCGATGGTGAACACGTTCAGGCATTGGGGCTCGGGATCGACGTAGTATCCGTGCCCGGACACACCCGAACGCATATCGCTTTTCACACGGCTGAACATCTTTTCAGTGGCGATGCGTTGTTCAGCCTGGGCTGTGGCCGGATGTTCGAAGGTACGCCGCCCCAGCTACTGGCTTCATTGCAGCGGCTGGCGTCCCTGCCCGCGCACCTGCTGGTGTGCTGCGGGCACGAGTACACCGTGTCAAATGCCGTCTTCGCGCGGCATGTCGACCCCGCCAACGCCGCGCTTGCGCGACGCCATGAGGAGGCACTGGCCATGCGCCGCGATGAACGCCCCACGCTGCCGGTTGCCCTGGCCAGCGAGCTGGAATGCAATCCATTCCTGCGAACCCATACTCCGGCCATCCAGGCCGCGGTCAGCGCCCATCTGGGCCGTGAACTGACCGCTGAAGTGGATGTGCTGGCCGGCCTGCGTGGCTGGAAAGACGGATTCCGAACATGAGCCGGCGATTGCTGCCGCTCGCGCTGGGACTGGCCATGGCCATGGCCGGCAGCGCGGGTGCCCAGTCGTTGAACACCGGTCTTGCCCAGAACGTCGCCGGGATCACCCAGCTGCCGCTTGATGCGGCCGCCCTGCCCCCACCGTCAGTGCGCAACGGGCAGGACATCTTCGCCAGCTTCCGTGCGGGCCTGGCCGAGCCGACCTGCGATGCCGAAGCCACCAGCCCGCGCTGGCAAAAGCAGTTCGCGCACGCGCCATCGCGCCTGGCCAACCAGAATGATGATGCGCTGGTGCTGTTCGGCTACGTGGTGGAAGAACTGCGTGCCGCTGATCTGCCCACCGAATTCGCACTCATTCCGTTCGTGGAGAGCGGCTATCGGCCGAACGCGCGCAATGGCGCGGGGCCGGCCGGGCTGTGGCAGTTCATCGCCACCACCGCCAAGAACCATCGCGTGCAGGTGAGCAACGGCTATGACGGCCGTCTGTCGGCCGTGGATTCGACCCAGGCGGCGGTGCGCTATCTGAAAACCCTGCACGGCATGTTTGCCGGCGACTGGCGCCTGGCCACCATGGCCTACAACGCCGGCGAATACCGGGTGCTGCAGTCGCTGCGCAAGGCCGGCATGAACGCACAGAACGCACGCCCGGCCGAACTGCCGGGGCTGTCGCCGATCACCTACGCCTATGTGGAAAAGCTGCACGCACTGGCCTGCGTGCTGGAAAACGCAGAGACCACGCCGGCGGTGATGGCCTCGCTGGACCGTACCGTGCCGGTGCTGAAGGGGCACACCCTGCCAGCCGGTACCAGCGTGCAGCAATGGGCTGCGCAGCGGCAGCTGGACCCGGCACGTATCGCCCGCCTGAACCCGGCGCTGGCCAATGGCAAGGGCCGTCCAAGCGGCGCGGCGACGGTGCTGGCCCCGGCCACGCATGCGCCGGTGGACACCACGGTGGCGGTGGCGCAGCTGGACGTGCAGGCGACCGACATCGCCAGTGCCCGGCCGAACACGCCAGCCGCCAAGCGCGCGGTGGCCAGTGCGGCCGATCGTCCGCGCGCGCGCCGGCACACGGTGCGCAATGGCGAGTCGGCGTGGACCATTGCCAAGCGCTATGGGATGCCGCTGAAGGCGCTGTTGTCGTTGAACAATCTCACCGGCAGCAGCGTGTTGAAGCCGGGTGCGGTGTTGCGCGTCGAGGATTGAAAGCAGAAGACAGAAATGAAGAAGGCCCGGCAATGCCGGGCCTTCTT
>JAEXNZ010000443.1 GCA_023439425.1 Pseudomonadota bacterium | reverse complement strand
ATCGTGCGTCCGGGCCTGATCAACGTCGACTTCGCCGACGTGCGCACCGTCATGTCCGAAATGGGCCTGGCGATGATGGGTACCGGCACCGCCCGTGGCGATGACCGGGCCCAGGCCGCCGCCGAAGCCGCGCTCCAGAACCCGCTGCTGGACGACGTGAACCTGGCTGGTGCCAATGGCATCCTGGTCAACATCACCGCCGGTGCCGACTTCACCATGGCCGAGTTCGACGAGATCGGCCGCACCATCGACGGCTTCGCTTCCGAAGACGCCACCGTGGTGGTGGGTACCGTGCTCGACCCGGACATGCAGGACGAAGTGCGCGTGACCGTGGTGGCCACCGGCCTGAACCGTGCCGTTGCCTCCAAGACCCAGCGTCCGGGCGAGCGCGCCCCGATCAAGCTGGTCCGCAACGCCACCACCGGCCAGCCGGAGTTCGGCGACTTCGACAACGGCGGCGACGCTGTGTCCAAGGCCGTCGGCGGCATGGGCCTGGGCCTGCGCCGTCCGAGCGCCGACACAGTGGCCCCGTCGGCCCCGGCCGCCGGCCCGGCCGCAGCCGAACTGCCCAACGATTACCTGGATATCCCGGCGTTCCTGCGCCGCCAGGCGGACTAAGCGTTGCATGCCGGGGACTTGTCCGCCCCGGTAAGCATCGCCATGTCCCTGACTGCCGGGCCTGGATGGGCCCGGCAGTTCGCAGTTCCGTCGTTCTGACCCCGGGTCGGAGCGCACCCCGTTCAGAAAGGGGTGGCGGTACTGCGTGTTATTCTTGTTTGTCATTGTCGCGCTGACAGCGCGCTACCCGGTCGACCCCCATGATTCCGCAACGCACTCTCAAGAACACGATCCGCGCCACCGGCGTTGGCCTGCACAGCGGTGACAAGGTCTACATGACCCTGCGCCCGGCTCCGGTCAACCATGGCATCGTGTTCCGCCGCGTGGACCTGGACCCGGTCGTCGAGGTTCCGGCCCGTGCCGACCTGGTCACCGAAGTGACCCTGTGCACTGGGCTGACCTGCAACAACGCCAAGATCCAGACCGTGGAACACCTGATGTCGGCGCTGGCCGGCCTGGGTGTCGACAACATCATCGTGGAACTGTCCTCGGCCGAACTGCCGATCATGGACGGTTCCTCCGGTCCGTTCGTGTTCCTGCTGCAGTCCGCCGGCATCGCCGAGCAGGACGCGCCGAAGCGTTTCATCCGCGTGCTCAAGCCGGTGGAAGTCACCGAAGGCGACAAGGTCGCCCGCTTCACCCCGTATGAAGGCTACAAGCTGGGCTTCACCATCCAGTTCGACCACCCGATGATTCCGGCCAAGCAGTCGCGCGCGGAGATCGATTTCTCCACCGCCGCCTACACCAAGGAAATCTCGCGCGCCCGTACCTTCGGTTTCATGCGCGACCTGGAGTACATGCGCGAGCGTAACCTGGGCCTGGGCGGTTCGATGGACAACGCCATCGTGCTGGACGAATTCCGCGTGCTCAACGAAGACGGCCTGCGTTACGCCGACGAGTTCGTGCGCCACAAGATTCTTGATGCCATCGGCGATCTGTACCTCGCCGGTGCGCAGGTGCTGGGCGCGTATGAGGGCTTCAAGTCCGGCCATGCGCTCAACAACAAGCTGGTGCGGGCCCTGCTGGCCGACGTCACTGCGTGGGAGTGGGTCAATGCTGCGGCCGACCCGGCCCCGGTGGTGTACGGTGTGCCGGCCTACGCCTGACGCCAAACCATTGATTTGCCAGGTAAACGAACGGCGCTCACTGCGCCGTTCCGCGTTTCTGGGCTGCGCGTGCCGTGAAGCTCACGTCAATGAACCGTGACCGGACCGTCGTCACTTTTTTGTGAACCCGATCCGGTTTCGGGGTAAAAAAACCGCAAATTTAATAAAAGACTAACGACTGGGCAGCCAAGCGCGGCTACGATGGCCGCCGGCTCCTCGAAATGTTTCACGGCTTCGTGACACGGATCGGGGAAGGAGCGGGATGCTCCGATGCAGTCAGGACTTCGATCCCTTGGGGTCCTGGAAGCAAGCCAAAGCGTCGCGTAGCCCTTGGTGCGTGGCGGCTGAAACTGCGTGGGGGCCATTCCTGTTGTCGATCGCTGGGGAGCGTGGAGGAGGGGCAAGCGCAGTCTTGATGGTCACCTTGGTGACTTTCAGCCCGATGGAACGGGCCGCGTCGATCAACTCGCGTTCGGCAAGCCGCAGCTTGGCGTGCCAGACCGGGGACTCGACGAGAAAAACGAGGTGCTCGCCGTTCACATTCGCCAGCCGGCAACGGGTGGCCAGGGTGGGCGGCAAATGGGGGCGCAACTGACGGTCCAGCGCGTCGAGCCAGAGGGCACGACGCAGCGGGTTGCCGGTTTTGTCTTCCATGACCGCTTCCAGCGCTGGTTTGGGCGCAGAAGGGGAACGGGCACTGGATTTCGGCTCAGACATGAAAACTCACTGATGGCATTCAAAAAGATCGTAATCAAAACGCGTGAAGGACAGGCCAAAACGCCCATCGCGCGTCTGCGGTTCTACTTCGAGGACCGCCCCCGTGCCCTGCTTGGCAGCGTGCTCGGGCTGGGCTGCCTGATCGGCTTCGGTGCCGGTCTGGGCGGCAGCATGTTCAATGATTCGCGCCTGCACGCCAAGGTGGCGCAGCAGGAACTGGAACTGGCGCAGGCCCGCAAGGACGCCCAGACCCAGGTCAATGCGCTGGCCGCCCGCATGGGCGAACTGCAGGCGCAGGCCACCCGGTTGAACGCGCTCGGCGAGCGTCTCACCCAGATGGGCAAGCTGGAAGACGGCGAATTCGACTTCAACGAGACCCCCGGCCTCGGTGAAGGTGAAGCCGGCCCGACCCAGGACATCCCGGCCAGCGCGGTCAACGCCGACTTACAGGTGCTGGAGCAGCGTTTCGCTGCTTCAGGCCGCCAGTTGTCGGTGATGGAATCGCTGATGTTCGACCACCAGGTGCAGCAGGACGCCGTGCCAGGCCGCATGCCGATCCGCAACAGCTACATCACCTCCGGCTTCGGCGGCCGCAACGACCCGTTCGGTCGCGGTCGCGGCAACCACAAGGGCATCGACTTCCATGCCAAGGTCGGCGACCCGGTCATGGCCGTGGCCGATGGCGTGGTCAGCTTCTCCGGGGTCAAGGGCGGCTACGGCAACGTGGTCGACGTTGACCACGGCAACGGCTACGTGACCCGCTACGCGCACAACTCGCGCCTGGTGGTGAAGGTGGGTGACCTGGTCCGTGCCGGCCAGGAAGTGGCCAAGGCCGGTTCCACCGGTCGTTCCACCGGTGCCCACGTCCACTTTGAAGTGTGGGAGCGTGGCAACGTGGTCAATCCGCGCAAGTTCCTGGGTGATGGCGGCAATACCCCGGTCGGCCGGGTGTCGCGCGGCTGAGTGCGACGAACGGGCCGGGGGGAGGTTGAAACGCGACACCCCCGTCCCAAGCTACAATAAGTGTTGCCATAGACAGGGCGCAGTGCGCCCTGTTTCGTTTGCGGCGAGCAGCTTCTGCGGAAGCGCCGCCGTTGGGGCGTCTCATTCCAACCGGTTCCTTCAATGATCAACAGCCTGCTTACCCGCGTCTTCGGCAGTCGTAATGAACGACAGCTGCGCCAGCTCAACCGCATCGTCGCCAAGATCAACGCCCTGGAACCGGAGATCGAAAAGCTCTCCGACGAGCAGCTCAAGGCCAAGACCCCCGAGTTCAAGCAGCGCATCGCCGACGGCGAAGCCCTGGACAAGGTCCTGCCGGAGGCCTTTGCGGTCTGCCGCGAAGCCAGCCGCCGAGTGCTGGGCATGCGCCACTACGACGTGCAGCTGATGGGCGGCATGGTGCTGCACCTGGGCAAGATCGCGGAAATGCGCACCGGTGAAGGCAAGACCCTGGTGGCCACCCTGCCGGTGTACCTGAACGCGCTGGAAGGCAAGGGCGTGCACGTGGTCACCGTGAATGACTACCTGGCCCGCCGCGACGCCGGCCAGATGGGCAAGCTGTACAACTGGCTGGGCCTGAGCGTGGGCGTGGTGTACCCGGGCATGCCGCACGGTGACAAGCGCGAGGCCTACAACAGCGACATCACCTACGGCACCAACAACGAATTCGGCTTCGACTACCTGCGCGACAACATGGCGCTGTCGCGTGCCGACCGTTACCAGCGCGGCCTGCACTACGCCATCGTCGACGAAGTCGACTCGATCCTGATCGACGAAGCGCGTACCCCGCTGATCATCTCCGGCCCGGCTGACGATTCCCCGGAGCTGTACATCCGCGTCAACCGCGTGGTGCCCAGCCTGATCCGCCAGGAAAATGAAGAAGCCGAAGGCGATTTCTGGGGCGACGAGAAGGGCAAGCAGGTCCACCTGTCCGAAGCGGGCATGGAGCACGCCGAGCAGCTGCTGGTCGACGCCGGCATCCTGAGCGCGGAAACCGAAGGCCTGTACGCCGCGCAGAACCTGACCGTGGTCCACCACCTCAATGCTGCGCTGCGCGCGCATGCCATCTACCAGCGCGACGTGGACTACATCGTGCGCGACGGTGAAGTGGTGATCGTGGACGAATTCACCGGCCGTACCCTGGCCGGTCGCCGCTGGTCCGATGGCCTGCACCAGGCGGTGGAAGCGAAGGAAGGCGTGCCGGTCCAGCGCGAGAACCAGACCCTGGCCAGCATCACCTTCCAGAATCTGTTCCGCATGTACAAGAAGCTGTCCGGCATGACCGGTACGGCCGACACTGAAGCCTACGAATTCCAGAGCATCTACGGCCTGGAAGTGGTGGTCATTCCGACCAACCGCCCGACCGTCCGCAAGGACTCGCCGGACCAGGTCTTCCTCAACCGCAACGGCAAGTTCAATGCGGTGCTGGCGGACATCCAGGAATGCAACAAGAACGGCCAGCCGGTGCTGGTCGGTACCACCTCGATCGAAACCTCGGAAATGCTGTCCGAGCACCTGCGCAAGGCCGGCGTGCACCACGAAGTGCTGAACGCCAAACAGCATGACCGCGAAGCGACCATCATCGCCAACGCCGGCATGCCGGGCGCGGTGACCATCGCCACCAACATGGCCGGTCGCGGTACCGACATCGTGCTGGGCGGTTCGCTGGAAGCGCAGCTGCACGCGCTGGGCGAAGACGCCAGTGCCGACGACAAGTTCAAGGTCAAGAACGAATGGCAGCGCCGCCACGACCAGGTCAAGGCGGCCGGCGGCCTGCACATCGTGGGCACCGAGCGCCACGAATCGCGTCGTATCGACAACCAGCTGCGTGGCCGTTCCGGCCGTCAGGGTGACCCGGGTTCGTCCCGTTTCTACCTGTCGCTGGAAGACAACCTGATGCGCATCTTCGCCTCGGACTGGGTGCAGAAGGCGATGCGTCTGATGGGCATGAAG
>JAEXNZ010000431.1 GCA_023439425.1 Pseudomonadota bacterium | reverse complement strand
GCCGACAGCGCGAACGGATAGATCACCAGCACCGACATCGGGACGCCGGCAAAGCGCTTGTAGGCCAGTACCACCACAATGGCGAGCAGGCCAATGAAGCTGGCTTTGAAGATGTGGAGCAGGTCGGCCACGCTGGCGAAGCGCCACAGGCCGCGGTAAAGACCGACGCGCCAGAACACGATGGCCTGGATCACCAGCACCAGCGAGGTGTCGACATTCCACAGCGGCAGCGATGGGGCCTCGGCCAGCATGGAGTAGCGGCCGGCGTGCAACAGCTGCCAGCAGGCCCAGACCATGAACAGGTCGTGGACCACAATGGCAGCGCGCGGAAGCAGACTGGTGAAGCGGTCCTGCCAAGGCGTCATAAAATCAAGCAATCCTGTTAGTGGCACATTCCCTTGCGCAGGAGTAGCCAAAGACCGGTTGCGAGGGTCAGCCACGCAACGGCCACGGCAGCCTCCCACCTCGGCTGCAAATTAGTGCAAGCATTAAACACTGTAATACTGAACAGACCAAAAACAAAGTACATTCCGGTCACAAAAGTGTGGCTTTTGCCACTTTTGACCGCGCGCTGGTAGACGTGTTGGGTGTGGGGCTCCATCCAGCGTTGTCCCGAGAGGATGCGGGACAGGAGTGTGAAGCCCGCGTCCACGAGGAAGGCGGTCAGCGGCACCAGCAACAGCAACCAGGAGATGTCGGTCGCCACGCTACCCAGGCAGACCAGCGCCGCAATCGCATAACCCAGCGCCCCGCTGCCCACATCACCCATGAAGATCCGTCCACGGGGGAAGTTGAACGGCAGGAAACCCAGGCAGGCCGCGGCCAGCACCGCCCCGGCCAGGGCCAGCGGGCCCGGCAGCACGCAGGCAAAGGCGACCCCGGCCAGCACGGCCTGGGTGGTCGCGATGCCGTTGATCCCATCCATGAAGTTCCAGATGTTGATCAGGGAGGTGGTGAACAGCAGCGCCAGCAGCGCCTGCACAGGGTTGTGGGTCGCCTGCCAGACCAGGCCCGCGACCAACGCGGCGGCTACCACATGGACGAGCAGGCGACGAACGGCAGGTAATGGCCGATGGTCGTCCCACCAGCCTATCCCGGCCACCAGCACCAGACCCACGCTGAACACCGCCAGGGTGACCCAGGCTTCAGGCCAGTACAGCGCCGCGACCAGCGCCGACAGCAGCAGAGTCAGCACAATGGCAATGCCACCGCCGCGCGGGGTCGCCACCACGTGGCTGCGCCGCTCACCGGGCTGGTCCATCAGGTTGCGCCTGAGCGCGTAGTGGCGCGCACCCCAGGTGAGCGCCGCCGAGGTCGCCAGCACCGCCAGCAACCCCAGCCCGGCTGTCAGGGCCATGACTCAAAGCACCGCGTAGTTCAGCAGCGGCTTGACCGTCCCCCACTCCTTGCAGCTGGGGCATTGCCAGTGGTGGGTGCGCGCGCCGAAGCCACAACGGGTGCAGCGGTAGGCGGGGTTGCGCACCAGCAGCTGGTCGGTGATGTGCTTGAGGTCGTGCAGGGTGGCGGTGGAATCGGCTCCCTCGGCAAGTGTCAGGTCGATCAGGGCGGACTCACCACGCACCGACGGGCGGTCCTTCAGCTGGCGGCCCAGGTAGGCGCGCGCCGGGGCAACCCCCTCCTGCTCTTCCATCAGCTGGGTCAAGGCCAGCACCGGAGCAATGCCACGGTAGTGCTCGGTCATTTCCGACAGGAACGCGCGCGCGCCGCCGAGGTCACCGACCTTGCGGTAGTTCTGCATCAGCGGCTGCAGCACCTCGGGCAGATACTCGGGGTCGTTGCGGGCGGCACGTTCGAAGGCGCGCACGGCTGCTTCGGCATTGCCGGAGTCGGTCTCGAGGCGACCTTCGATGATGCCGGCGCGCACCGACATTGCGTCGGCCTGGTAAGCGCGGGCAATAGCCGCCCTCGCCTCGTCAATCTTGCCGGCACCTCGATAACGCTCTGCCAGTTCGCACTCGAACTGCCCGATCAGCTTGCCCATCGGCTCGCCAGTGACTTCCTCGTAACGGGTGGCGTTGTCGATCGCCTTTTCCCAGTCGCGTTCGGCCTGGTAGATGCCGATCAGGTGCTTGAGCGCCTGCGGGGCACGCTGGTCCAGATGCGCCAGCTCGGTGAACACGGTCTCTGCACGGTCCAGCAGGCCGGACTTCATATAGTCCTCGCCCAGCGCCAGCAGGGCCTGCACGCGCTGCGCGTCGCTCAGGTCGTGGCGGTTGACCAGCCCCTGGTGCAGGCGGATGGCGCGGTCGACTTCACCGCGGCGGCGGAACAGGTGGCCCAGCGCGACCTGGGTCTCGAAGGTTTCCTTGTCCAGTTCGGCGATGTGCAGGAACAGTTCGATGGCCTTGTCCGGCTGCTCGTTGAGCAGGTAGTTCAGGCCGCGGAAATAGGTGCTGGAGAGGCGGCTGACCTGGTTGTCGCCGTGGCGCTGCCCGCCACGCCGGCCGATCACCCAGCCGGCCAGGGCGGCCAGCGGCACGAACAGGAAAAACCAGAACCACTCGGTGACGAAATCCATCTTCGATCAACGTCCGTCAAAAGATTGGGGGGAAGCGGCCGGTGCCGGCGTCGCGGCAGCGGACTTGTTGGCGC
>JAEXNZ010000421.1 GCA_023439425.1 Pseudomonadota bacterium | reverse complement strand
ACCAGGACCTGTTGAACCAGATCAATGCCCTGCGCCAGCAGGTGCAGCAGCTGCAGAGCACGGTTGAACAGCTCCAGCACGACAACGCCCAGCAGAAACAATCCGCCCAGGATCAGTACCTGGACCTTGACGGTCGTCTGAACCGTCTGGAAGGCGGCGCTGCGCCGGCACTTCCGGCCGTCCCGGCCGCGAACGCTCCGGCAGCTCCCAAGCCCGCCGCACCGAAACCGCCCGTGGTCGCCACCGAGCGACCCCCGTCCGTGCACGGCGATGCCGGTGCCCTGGCGGCCAGTGGCGACGAGCGCACCATGTACAACGTGGCCTTTGACTCGCTCAAGGCCGGCAAGTACGACGAATCCGCGCAGATGTTCCTGAGCTTCCTCGAGCTCTACCCGAACGGCGTCTACACCCCCAACGCGCTGTACTGGTTGGGTGAGAGCTACTACGCCATCCGCAATTTCCCGCAGGCGGAGGCGCAGTTCCGCGACCTCATCGCCCGCTATCCGACCCACGACAAGGCGTCGGGCGGACTTCTCAAGATCGGCCTGTCGCAGTATGGCGAGGGCAAGGTCGACGAGGCCCAGGCAACCCTGGAGCAGGTGGTCAGCACCTATCCGGGCTCGGACGCCGCCCGTACCGCGCAGGACCGCCTGCAGTCGATCCGGCTGGGCCAGCAGATCCGCTGACGCCCCCACCGGCCCAGGCCGGTATAATGTTCGATTGAATGATGGCCGGGCTTTGCCCGGCCGCGCCCGTTTCCGAAGTCTTCTGCTCATGAACGCCACCTCGTCCGCCGCCGCCGCCGCGCTTCCCAGCGACATCGTGCAGTCGCCCCAGCCCAGGCTGAAGATCACCGAGATCTTCACCTCCCTGCAGGGCGAAGCCGATGCGGCCGGCTGGCCGAGCGTGTTCGTGCGCCTGACCGGCTGCCCGCTGCGCTGCACGTACTGCGACACCGCCTACGCCTTCCACGGCGGTACCTGGTGGGACATCGACGATATCGTCGCCGAGGTGCTGGCCCAGGGCGTCCAGCACGTCTGCGTGACCGGCGGCGAGCCGCTGGCGCAGAAGCGCTGCCTGATCCTGCTCGAAAAGCTCTGCGATGCCGGCCTGGACGTCTCGCTGGAGACCTCCGGCGCGCTGGACGTCAGCGGGGTAGACCCGCGGGTGTCGCGGGTGGTGGACCTCAAGACGCCCGACTCTGGCGAAATGGCCCGCAACCGGCTGGAGAACCTGCCGCTGCTGACCCGCCGCGACCAGATCAAGTTCGTGCTGTGCAGCCGGGAAGATTACGAATGGGCGCGCGGCATGGTCCGCGAGCACGCGCTGAATGAGCGCAGCATGGTGCTGTTTTCGCCCAGCAAGGGCCAGGTAACACCGCGCCAGCTGGCCGACTGGATCGTCGAAGACCGCCTGCCGGTCCGCTTCCAGATGCAGCTGCACAAGATTCTGTGGGATGACGAGCCGGGCCGTTGAGCCCGCTCGTGGTTCCCTGAAGTATCCCGGCGCGGGACAGCGTGCTGGTCCCCACAACCCACCGGATGTATTTCATGAAGAACGCAGTCGTGCTTCTTTCCGGCGGCATGGATTCCGCCGCCGTCATTGCCATCGCCCGTGAGCAGGGCTTCGCCGTACACGCCCTGAGCGTGCGCTATGGCCAACGCCACACCTCGGAACTGGACGCCGCCGCCAACGTGGCCAAGGCCCTGGGCGTGGTCGCGCACAAGACCGTCAACGTGGACCTGCGCAGCATCGGCGGTTCCGCCCTGACCGATGACATCGACGTGCCCGAGGCGGGCGGCGAGGGCATTCCGGTCACCTATGTGCCGGCCCGCAACACCATCATGCTGTCGGTAGCGCTGGGCTGGGCCGAGGTTCTCGGTGCCAGCGACATCTTCTGCGGCGTCAACGCGGTGGACTATTCCGGCTACCCGGACTGCCGCCCGGAGTTCATCCAGGCCTTCCAGACCCTGGCGAACCTGGCCACCAAGGCCGGTGTGGAAGGGGCGGGCATCCAGGTGCACGCGCCGCTGCAGTTCCTGAGCAAGGCCGAAATCGTGCGCGAAGGCGTGCGCCTGGGCGTGGATTTCGGCCTGACCGTGTCCTGCTACAACGCCGACGAACAGGGCCGTGCCTGCGGTCACTGCGACGCCTGCCGCCTGCGCGCGCAGGGCTTTGCCGACGCCGGCGTGGCCGACCCCACCCGTTACGTCTGAGCCCGGATTCACACGGCGGGTGTGACAGGCCGCCAAAGTGGGTTAGAATGCGCACCCCCGGCGCAATGCCAGGGGCAGCAATGGGCCGTTAGCTCAGTCGGTAGAGCAGAAGACTTTTAATCTTTTGGTCGAAGGTTCGAATCCTTCACGGCCCACCAGTTGCTTCAATGATTCAAGGCGCTCGTTGAGCGCCTTTTTCATGTACCCCCACCCCGAAGGCTGCCTTCAGTAAGTGCAGAGGTCTTCGCAGCGCGTGTCGTCGAATACAGCAGCTACCTGCTCCAGTGCCGTACGCTGCTCCTTGTCCAGGCGCGCTGCCGTGGCTCGGATGCTTCGGGCCATCGGTGCGCGTTGAGTCACCTTGAGCAGCTTTGCAAGGGCGGGGGCGCTGTCGACCATGGCGCTGATCAGCGCGCTGCGCAGTTCGGGCGTGTCATCACCATCATCAATGACCTTCAGGCTGCCAGCGAACATGGTGGTGTAGCCATCACGGGCCTGCTGTAGCCCGCCAAGGCGAATCTGGGTGATCTCAACAATCCTGAGCGTCTGAAAATGCTTTGCGGCCAGCGTTACCTGTGGTGTGATGCAGCGAAGCATGAATGGCAGCAGCTGCGCCATCTCTGATTCATGGCGCACCATGTTCTGATTGACCTGATCAGCCGCCTTCTTCAAGTGTTCGTCCAATGGCACGCCTTCCGGTGTGGGAGTGGCGACGCCTGACATCATCAGCGACTTGACCGTACTTGAGACGTTGCCACAGACGCCTTGCAGGCGCACGAAGTCTTCTGGCTGGTACTGGACTTCATCAAGCAACTGCTTCCTGTCAGCAATGCGGCGCACCAGCGCTTGCGCATGCGATTCGTCGAGCTTTGCCGGGTTGTTCGTACCAGCGGCATCCAGCAACAGCAGCTTGTACTCCTGCGTCGCCTTTTCCTGCGCGGCGACACGTGCAGCGAGGTCATCCAAGGCTGCGGCCGGCATGCTCCACAGTACCGATGTACAGACAACGGCCACGAGCAGACGCCGGCCGTGCTGACGCACGGCAGACGGCAGGGGGAAAGTATGCGAGGTCATGTGCTGCATCGTCCTCAGTAGGTGCATAAGCCGGTGCAGCTCGTGATTTCAAATGCTTCCGCCATGCGTCCCAGCCCATCGCGAGCGCCAGGCTTGGCCCTCTCCGTCATTTCGCGAATGCGCGTTGCAATGGAATGGCGCTTGGCCAGGTCGAGCGCCGGGGCATAGCTCGATGCGGTCTCTTCCAGGGCTGTCGCCATGGATTGCCTGAGTTGTTCTCCGGCAGCCGCACTCCCCAGAACAATCAGGCCGCTCTCATAGGCATGGGACAATTCCGCGCGGGCCTTGAGGATGGCGTCCCTGGGCGCGTTTTCTTCTTCGGAGGGCTGGGTCGAGACCTGGTTCTGGAGCGTCTTTATCGCCGGTACCTTACAACGTAGGGCTAGCGGCATCAGCTCTGCCATCTGCGCGTCGAACCGACCAATGTTGGCGGCCATTCCCTGCTGGGTGCGCCGCAGGAAATCGGGACTCTTCAGCTCTCCCGCGCTGGTCGGTGCATTGCCGTACATCATCAATGCACGCACGATGGTGGCGGCGCTCTCGCATGAGCCCAGCAGATGGGTGATCTCGGCGTCGGTATAGGTGGATTCGTCCAGCAGTTGCTTCATGCCGCCCACGGTCTTGATGCGCGCGAGGTTCTCCTCGCTGCTCAGCGACTTTGCACCCTCCGGGCCGCTTGCCATGACGAGCTGCAAAGTGAACTCCATCGCAGCCTGGTCCGGGGCCTTCAGCCGCTCGGTCAAGGTCTCTGCGCTGGCAGCAGGGGCGACGATGGCGGCGGCAAGGATGAGTGCGGTGGCCACCAGTCGGGCTCCAGCATGTCGGGTTGAGCGGTGTGACGCCTGGCGAATCAATGTCGAAGGCATAGTGTGCAACGTCCTTGTTTCATGGTAATGGGCGAGCGTAGTGGGGATGCCGTGCACACTGCAAGTGTTGTGCCGGGTGAGGATTCTGGACGGGGCGTCGCATGGCAAGCGTGACCGCTTTCGCAGCTTGCAGCAGGGTCGCATTTGGCCCAGCCACGCAGGGCGTGGCTCTACTACAATCGCCCCCATCCCGGTAGGTCCCGGGCGCTGATAAGTGCTCCACAGTGAAGATTCTTCTGACAGGAAGTTCAGGCCGGGTCGGGCGCGCCATCTTTGGTGCACTGGCCGCGCGCCACGAGGTGGTCGGGATCGACCGCACCCCCTTTGCGACCACCCGCCACGTCGGCGATGTCACCGATCCACACGTGCTGGCGACTGCGCTGGAGGGCGTGGATGCGGTCATCCATGCGGCCGCGTTGCATGCCCCGCATGTGCCGTTGCACAGCGAGAGCGAATTCAAGCGAATCAATGTAGATGGCACGCTGACCCTTGCCCGTTTGTCACGCGAGGCGGGCGTCCGGCGGTTGGTGTTTACCAGTACGACGGCGTTGTACGGACATGCCATTACGCCGGGGCAGTGCACCTGGGTGGACGAGCAGACCGTGCCGCAACCCCGCACCGTGTATCACCGCTCCAAGCTGGCCGCCGAGCAAGGCTTGGAGGAAATGGCGAACGAAGACTTTCAGGTGCGGGTAATCCGCATGTCGCGTTGTTTCCCGGAAACGCCCGACCGCATGTTGCTGTATCGCCTGCATCGTGGCGTGGACGTGCGCGATGTAGCCGATGCGCATGTGGCGGCGCTGGGTAATGGCGGGCCGGCGTTCCAGCGTTACATCGCCAGCGGTAGTACGCCGTTCCAGCGTGAGGACTGTGAGGCGCTGGTCACGCATCCGCGTGAGGTGCTGGCGCTGCGCTGCCCGCAGTGGCTGGCCGAGTACGACCGACGTGGTTGGGCGCTGCCGGTAGTTGACCGCATTCATGATGCATCGGCGGCGCGGGAGGGGCTGGGCTGGGTCAGCCGGCGTGGGCCGGAGGCGGTGCTGGAACAGTTGGCCGTGGGCAGTATTGAAGTGCTGCCGGAGAAGCGCCGCGCCGATTGCGGCGTGTGATGGGGGCTGTCGTAGAGCCGGGCTTGCCCGGCCGGGACTGCTCGGGAACCTCCAGCCGGGCAAGCCCGGCTCTACGGGCATCCCGGTCCGTCATTGCCCGGGCGCGTGGCGACGCGTTCATCCTTACGAGCGCGTTGCGCTTGCTTCGGCGCGGCTCTACGTGGTCTGGACGTGGGGTAGGGCAGACTGGGGCCCTCGTCAGGGTGCTGGAGCTCCCATGAAACGTCCCCTACTGCTGGGCCTGGCTGCACTTGCGTTGGCGGCGTGCTCCAAGCCCGAACCCACGCCGACTGAATCGCCGGCGCAGCCACCCGTGGCGGCGGAACCGACGGCCCCCGCTGTACCTGCGCCCACACCCACGCCAGCCCCCGCGCAAGGTCCATCGTTCGACTGCAACCAAGCCAGTTCCGACGCGGAAACGCAGGTCTGCAACGATGCCGAACTGTCAGCGCTGGATCGGCGGCTGGCTGAGCTTTACAAGGCCGCACAGACCAGCCCGGATGAGTTGGATATCGACGCCGAGCAGCGCGGCTGGGTCAAAGGGCGCGATGCGTGTTGGCAGGCGGTGGATGCCCGGCGCTGCCTGGTCGAGGCCTATCAGACGCGCATCGTCGAACTGCAGATTGCGACCACGCCCGGCCCGGCACCTTTGCCGGTGAACCTCGTCTGCGAGGGCAGCGACAAGCCGCTGGCGGTGACCTACTACAGCGAGATCGAGCCGAAGGCTGCGTTGATACGGCTAGGGCAGGATCAAGCCATCGCCTTCCTGGCTCCGGCAGCCAGTGGCGCGCGCTACACCCGCGAGGGCGTGGAGTTGTGGGAACACCAGGGCGAGGTCACGCTGGCGTTCTATGGCACCCGGTTGAGCTGCCGCACGCCGACGTAGAGCCACGCCCTGCGTGGCTGCGCCAAGCGGATTCTGCCGACACCGCGAAGCCACGCAGGGCGTGGCTCTA
>JAEXNZ010000338.1 GCA_023439425.1 Pseudomonadota bacterium | reverse complement strand
CACCAGCACGCAGCCCACGCCCAGCGTGCTGGCCTTGGTCGGCGCGTGCAGGCGCTTGAAGAAGGTCGACAGCTTCACCAGGCCCAGTGCGCCGACCAGGATGAAGAAGCAGCCGGCCAGCAGCAGCAGCGACAGCAGGATCTGGATGAAGGTGATCATTCGACGATGTCCCGGCGCAGCACGAACTTGCTCAGCACCACGGTGCTGCCAAAGCCGAGCATTGCAATCACCAGCGCTGCTTCGAAGTACACCGCTGAATTGAGGTACATGCCAAACAGCATCAGCTCAGCAATCGCGGTCACCGACAACGTATCCAGCGCGAGGATGCGGTCCGGCACGGTCGGCCCGCGCAGCAGGCGCCAGGTGGCCAGCAGCATGGCCAGGCCGACCACGTGCATGCACACCACCAGCGTGGTCTGGATGAACACATATCCGGTCATGGGAAGATCTCCATCAGCGGGGCTTCGTAGCGGGTCTTGATCTGTCGGATAAGCTCGTCCGGGTCATCCAGGTGCAGCACATGCACCAGCAGGTAGCGGCGGTCGTCGGACAACGCCGCCGACACCGTGCCCGGGGTCAGCGTGATCATGCTGGTGAGCGCGGCAATGCCGTGGATGTTGGCGATATCCAGCGGCAACCAGATGAAGCCGGGGTGGATGCGGCGCTCCGGCCCCAGCACCTGGATTGCCACGCGGATGTTGGACACCAGGATGTCCCACAGGGTGACGCACAGCAGCTTGGGAATCGGGCGCAGCGAACCGATGCGGGCGAACTCGCGGTCCAGGCGCGCGGCGAACAGCGGCACCACCACGCCAAGCACCAGCCCCAGCAGGATCTGGCCCAGGGTGAAGCTGTCGGACATCAGCACCCAGAATGCGAGCACCGTGAAGCTCAGCATCGGCGAGGGAATCAGGCGGCGGAACAACGGGCGTTTGCGCGTCATGGGCGGCGGATCTCCGGCGTGGTCGCGCGCAGCTCGCCCACATAGTCCTGCGGCTGCAGCAACTGGGCGGCCATGGCGTCGGTGTAACGCATCAGCGGGTTGGCGAACACCGCCATGCCGATGCCGTAGACCAGCAGCAGGGCGGCTGCGAACAGCTCCACCGTGCGGGTAGGGGCCTTGCGCGGTGCAGGCACACCTTCTTCGGCCACCGGCACGCGCCAGAACAGGCGCACGCCACCGCGGGTGATGCCGACGATCACCATCAGGCTGCTGATCAGCACCGCGCTCCACACCAGGCCGGTGTACTGCGCCGGCATGCCGGCCAGCAGCGCGGCCTTGGCCAGGAAGCCGGACAACGGCGGCAGGCCGGCCACCGACACTGCGGCGATCAGGAACAGCACCGCCGGGGTCTGCTTGCCCGGCATCGGCGCGATCACTTCCTTGCGGTCGCTGGCTCCGCCGCGACGACGGCGGATCAGGTCGGCGATCAGGAACAGTGCGGCGGCGACAAAGGTGCTGTGCGGAAGGTAGTACAAGCCGGCCGACAGCACCTGCGGCGTGCGGATCGCGAACGCGATGAACAGCGTCGCTGCCGACACCACCACCAGGTAGGAGATCAGCACGCGCAGGCGCGCCGCAGCCAGCACGCCGAGCCCGCCCAGCACCAGCGTGGCCACGCCGGCCCACAGCAACCACTGGCTGCCGTAGCCGGCCATCGGGCCCGCATCTTCACCGAACCACAGCGAGCTCACCCGCAGCACCGCATACAGGCCGACCTTGGTCATGATCGCAAACAGCGCCGCCACGGCGGCGGGCGCACGCGCGTAGGCTTCCGGCAACCACAGGTACAGCGGCATCAACGCCGCCTTGCTGCAGAACACCAGCAACAGCAGGCCCAGCGTAGCCTTGGTCAGGGTCAGATGGCTGGCCGGAACTTCGGCGATGCGCTGCGACAGCTCGGCCATGTTCAGCGAACCCAGCGAGGCGTACAGCAGGCCCAGCGCGATCAGGAACAGGGTCGAGGCGGTGACGTTGAACACCACGTAGTGCAGGCCGATGCGCATGCGCAGGCCGCGGCCACCGCTGAGCAGCAGGCCATACGAGGCGATCAGCATCACCTCGAAGAACACGAACAGATTAAAGATGTCGCCGGTGAGGAAGGCACCGTTCAATCCGACCAGCTGGAACTGGAACAGCGCATGGAAGTGCGGTGCACGCCGGTCCCAGCCGGAGCAGGCATGCAGCAGGCAGGCAATGGCCAGCAGCAGGGTGGTCAGCAGCATCCAGCTGGACAGCCGGTCGGCCACCAGTGCGATGCCCAGCCGTGCCGGCCAGTCACCCAGCAGGTACACCGCGATGCTGCCATCGGCGGTGCGCGAGAACAGCAGCGCCACCGCAGCGGCCAGCGCCGCCAGCGTGGTCCAGGCCACGCTGCGCTGCACCTTGGGCCCATAGCGCCGGTGTTCGACAAACAGCGAGAGCGCTGCACCGACCAACGGAATCAGGATGGGCAGGATCACCACATGGTTCATGCGCCGCCCTCCCGGCCCGGCGTGGTGTCAGGTGCCGGCTCTTCCTCGTGCGCGTCCACATGGTCGCTGTGGTTGTCGCTGCGGCTGCGCATCGCCAGCACGATGCTCACTGCGGTCATCGCAAAGGCAATGACGATGGCGGTCAGCACCAGCGCCTGCGGCAGCGGGTCGGTGTAGTTGCCCAGGTTCGAGGCCACGCCCTCCTTCAGCACCGGGGCCTTGCCGCTGACCAGCCGGCCACCGGCGAAGATCAGCAGGTTGGTCGCATAGGACAGGAAGGTCATGCCCAGAATGACGTCGAAGCTGCGCGCGCGCAGCAGCAGATAGATGCCGATCGTCGCCAGGACGCCAATTGCGCTTGCCAGGGCCAGTTCCATCAGTGCATCTCCCCGGTCAAGGCCGAACGGCGGTTGGGATCGATCTCACCCTTGCGGGCGTTGCGGGTGCGGTGCGGCTTGATCGTGCCCATCATCGACAGCATCAGCATCGCGCCACCGAACACCACCAGATACACGCCGGTGTCGAAGCCGATCGCACTGGCCAGCGGCACGGTGCCGATCAGCGGCAGCTCAAGGTCGATGTGACCGCTGGTCAGGAACGGCACCCCGAACAGCATCGAGGCGCAGCCACTGACAATGGCGATCAGCAGGCCCACGCCGATGCAGCGGATGTAGTCGAAGCCGAAACGCGATTCCACCGATTCGGTGCCCTGGATCACGTACTGGATCAGCAGCGGCACCGCCAGCACCAGGCCGGCGATGAAGCCGCCGCCCGGCGCGTTGTGGCCGCGCAGGAACAGGAAGATCGACACCGTGAGGGTGAGCGGGAACA
>JAEXNZ010000333.1 GCA_023439425.1 Pseudomonadota bacterium | reverse complement strand
TCGGTGATCATGGGCATGGTGCCCAATGGCGAGCTGCAGACCTCCGATGCGCCGTTCGCGCTGGCCGCCGCCAATGCGGTGGGCGGGTGGGGTGGGGCGGCGGTCAGCCTGTGCGCCTTCGTCGGTGCGGCGGGTTCGCTCGGCGGCTGGATCCTGCTGACCGCGCAGAGTGCCAAGGCCGCCTCCGATGACGGCCTGTTTCCCAGCATCTTCAGCAAGACCAACAAGGACGACGTGCCGGTCAAAGGCGTGCTGATCGTCGCGGTGCTGATGACCGTGGCCGTGCTGGTCACCTCCACGTCGGAAACCGCGTCGGCCCAGTTCGACGTGATCACTTCGGCAGCGGTGGTGTTGACCCTGCTGCCGTACATCTACTCCTGCGTCGCCTGCTACTTCGTGGTGGAGCGTTCGCACACGCTGGTGCACATCGGCGCGTTCTGGTTCCTGACCAGCATCACCGTCGTTTACTGCCTGTGGGCGATATTCGGTTCGTCCGGCAGCATCGTGCAGTACGCGTTCCTGTTTGTGCTGTTCATCACCGTGTTCTACCCGTTCTTCAGCGAGGAGCGCCGCCGCCAGCGCGGCCAGCTGCCGCCGCTGGACGCTTCGAAGGCTTCGTGAGTCTGCCCCCAGGAGAAATGCTGTGTACTTCAAATCATTGGACTACCCGGTCATCGTCATTGATGCCGACTACGAGTCGCCCCGCATTGGTGGCATTCTGATCCGCGCGCTGGTGGAGGAACTGCGCAGGAACGAGCAGCGCGTGCTGTGCGGGCTGACCCTGGCCGATGCCCAGGCCGGGGCGCGCACCTATGTCGCCGCTTCGGCGGTGCTGATCTCGATTGACGGCACCGAAGACGAACCCACCGAGTTCCAGCGCCTGCTCGGTTTCCTGCGGGAACAGAGTGCCCGCCGGGGCGGGCTGCCGGTGTTCCTGTACGGCGAACGCCGCACCATCGAGAAGGTGCCGAGCAAGCTCCTCAAATACGTGCACGGCTATATCTTCCTGTTCGAGGACACCAAAAGCTTCATTGCCCGCCAGGTGATGCGCGCGGCCGAAGATTACATGCACACACTGCTGCCACCGTTCTTCAAGGCATTGATCCACCACGCGGCCGAGTCCAACTATTCCTGGCATACGCCGGGGCATGCCGGTGGTGTGGCCTTCACCAAGTCACCCGTGGGACGTGCGTTCCACCAGTTCTATGGCGAGAACACGCTGCGCAGCGATCTTTCCATATCGGTTCCCGAGCTGGGCTCGCTGCTCGACCACAGCGGCCCGATCAAGGAGGCCGAGAACGAGGCCGCACGCAACTTTGGTGCAGACCACACCTTCTTCGTGACCAATGGCACCTCCACCGCCAACAAGATCGTCTGGCACGGCACCGTGGGGCGGGGCGACGTGGTGTTCGTGGACCGCAACTGTCACAAGTCCCTGCTGCACGCCCTGATCATGACAGGTGGCGTGCCGGTGTACTTCACTCCCAGCCGCAACGCGCACGGCATCATCGGGCCGATCAGCCTGGACCAGTTCACCCCCGAGGCGCTGCTGCAGGCGATTGCCGCCAATCCCCTGGCCAGCCAGGCCTTCCAGGCCGGTTCCAAGCCGCGCATTGCGGTTGTCACCAATTCCACCTACGACGGGCTGTGCTACAACGCCGAGAAGATTGCCGACGAAATCGGCAGCGCGGTGGACTTCCTGCACTTCGACGAGGCCTGGTACGCCTACGCGGCCTTCCATCCGTTCTACGAGAACCATTACGGCATGGCCAAGGGCAAGGCGCGCGAGCAGGATGCGATCATCTTCACCACCCATTCCACGCACAAGCTGCTGGCGGCGTTCTCGCAGGCGTCGATGATTCACGTGCGCAATGCCGCCACCCGTGAGCTGGATGCCGAGCGCTTCAACGAAGCGTTCATGATGCACACCACCACCAGCCCGCATTACGGGGTGATTGCCGCCTGTGATGTGGCCTCGAAGATGATGGAGGGGCCGGCCGGTGAATCACTGGTGCAGGAAATGCACGATGAGGCCATCGCCTTCCGCCGAGCCATGCTGCATGTGCGCGATGATCTGGGGCGCGATGACTGGTGGTTCAGCGTCTGGCAGCCGGACAAGCTGGAACGTTCGCTGGCCAAGGGCGATGCGCCCGCGCCGCTGGTGGCCAAGCGCGAGGAATGGTATCTGCAGCCGGATGCGTACTGGCACGGCTTCGACGGGCTGGTGGAGGACTACGTGCTGATCGACCCGATCAAGGTCACCTTGTTGACCCCGGGGCTGTCGATCAGTGGCGAGGTGGCCGAGCATGGCATCCCCGCTGCCGTGCTCAGCAAATTCCTGTGGACGCGTGGCATCACCGTGGAGAAGACCAATCTGTACTCGGTGCTGTTCCTGTTCTCGATGGGCATCACCAAAGGAAAGTGGAGCACCCTGGTGACCGAGCTGATGGCCTTCAAGGAACTGTATGACCACAATGCGCCGCTGAGCCGGGCGCTGCCGGACCTGGCTGCCGACTATGGGGCCAACTATGCCGGCTGGGGCCTGCGCGATCTGTGCCAGGCCCTGCATGACTTCAACCGGGAGTTCGCAGTCGCCAAGGTGATGCGCGAGATGTACGTGGACCTGCCCACGCCGGTGATGACCCCGGCCAAGGCCTATGACCACCTGGTGCGCGGCGAGATCGAGCGGGTCGACATCGAGGCGCTGAGCGGGCGTATCGCCGGCACCACGCTGGTGCCGTACCCGCCGGGCATTCCAACCTTCATGCCGGGGGAACGTTTCGGGGCCTCCGATG
>JAEXNZ010000241.1 GCA_023439425.1 Pseudomonadota bacterium | reverse complement strand
GGGTAGCCCGCTGCCCGACGGCCTCCCTGCTCGGATCAATTGAAACGCTGCTGTTGGCGGTATCGCGAAAAGCAGCCGGGCAAGCCCGGCTCTACGGGATCATCGGCCATCACGCCGATCGTCGGCGGTCAACGCGATGATCGGCCGTCAACGCGGGGCCGGCAGCACGCGGGGTCGGCTCTCGTACCACTCGCGGGCGCCGGCGAGGTGCCATTGGCGCTGGTCGCCGTCCAGTTCGATGCCCGCGCCGAGCACGCCCCAGCGCAGGTAGAGGTCGCCTTTCTTCTGCGCCTTGGCCATCTGCAGTCGCGCGCGCAGTGAAAGCCGTTCGTTCTCTGCCTGCAGATCATCGATAGTCACCGCGCCGCGCTTCCAGCGCAGCTGTCCGGTGGCCTGCACCTCGCCCGAATCCAGCAGCCCCAGCACCCAGCGTGGGTACGCGCTGCGTTCGGCAAACACGCCCAGCAGCGGCCCCGCGTCACGCAGGCGCACATCTGTCTGTGCGTCCACCTCGAACGGGGCGGCAGCATCGATCTTGCCCTCGCGCAGGGTCAGGGTGCCCCACCAGGCGGCGTCGCCCTTGCCATCGCCGGTGCGGATGTTGCGCAACAACACCGTGCTGCCGCCCAGATCGAACTGCTTCGCATCGAGGTCTGCACGCCGCAGCTGCGCTTTGACCTGCGCATCCCCGGCCAGCTGCATGCCCGCCACCTGCAACTGGGCACCGCGGCCGCGCAGATCGGCACGGCCGCGCCCTACCCGCCCCGATGTGTCCAGCTCCACATCACCACTGAGCAGCCCCGTACCGCCGAGCAGGCGCACGCTGCCTTCGCCCAGGTAACGGTTGTACGCCGTCAGGTCCGGCACCCGTGCATCGGTAAACTGCAGCCGCGACTGCAGGGTGTCGCGCATCTGCTTGAGGCGGGCATCGGCCTGCAGCGCCAGGTCCATGTTCTGCCCCTCGAACAACACCTCCTTTTCACCCGATGCCGCCGCACGGAACGCCGGAATGCGCACATCCAGATGCGCCTGCGCCGGCGTGCCAGCCGCAATCCGCCCCTTGGCCCGCGCATCGCCCTGCATGCGCACGCCGGCGACTTCGGCCACCGCCGCCACCTTGGGAATATCCAGCGTGCTACCCGGAGCCAGCGTGCCATCCACGATCTTCAGGTCAGCATTGAGCAGGCCGCCGCCATCCAGATGGAACCACGGCTTGCGCACGAACAGGTCGGCGATCCAGTTCAGCGATTCGAACTGCCATGCACCACGCACCTCGCCTGAAAGACGCGGCAGCATCGTGGCCGGGGCCTCGAATGGAATCTTCCGCCCGGCCACCTTCAGGTCCGCATCCAGTTCACTGCCGGTGTCTTCATCGCGCGGCAGCCGCGCCTGTACGCGGATGTCCTGCGCCACGTCCAGCTGCAGAGCCAGCAGTCCGCGGTCGGTGGCGTGCACCCCGGCATGCAGTGGCAAGCGCCACACCAGCCGGCTGCCCGGTCGCAGTTCGCCACGATCCAACCCCAATGCGCCCTTGATGTGCGCTTCGGCCGGCGCGGTACCCACCTTGGCGTGCGCCCCGGCGGTGTCGATCTGCAAGGCGCGACTGCGGCCCTCGATCTCCAGACTGGCCTGCACCAGCCCGAACTTGCGGATGCCCGGTGCCTCATCGCGGTAATGCCGCGGGTAGCTGAAGCGCGCATCCAGCCGCGTGTCTTCCAGCAGCTTCACACCGTCCCAGCTCACCGTGGCCTGTTTGAATCCGGCGTTGGAATCCAGCAGCTCTGACGGGCCGCCCTTGATCTGCTTGACGAAGCCCACCGTACCGTCGCCCTTGCCAACAATCATCAGCTTGCCGAAACGGGCGCTGTGGATGCTGTCGCTGTGGATCGCGTCCAGCCGCATCACCCAGCCGCGATCACCGCGCGGGGGTGGCGGGATGGCTTTCTCCACCCGCTCCACTTCCGACTCGACATCGGTCGCGTTGATGCGCGGAATGTGGACTTCCTTGCGTACCAGTGCCGGCAGCGAGATCCACGCGCTGGCCCGTTCGGCGCGGAAGATATACACCGTGTGATTGGCCTGGCCCCGAATGTGGATGTTCCAGACGATCGCGTGCCCCGGCAGCAGGGTCACGGCGGGCCCGGTCTGCAGGGTGAACTTCTCCGGCTTGCGGTTTACCACCGTCTCGAACAACGGCGTATTGAGGAACACGTTGCCGGCCAGCAGGTACACCGCGTAGATCGCCAGGAACCACAGCAGCGCGGTGCGCCATGGCCAGGGCAATCGTCGCACACGCTCGGGAATCAACTGCATCGGGGAAGGAGGAAGAACGCAGACATGCGTCCACTATCGGCAACGCCCGCGCGATGCCGTGTGAAAGCCCGCCTGTTCGGCTTACCGGTTCAGCCCGGGCGACGCTCCGGGTCCCAGGCCTTGGGCTGCCACAGTTCGACCTTGTTGCCGTCCGGATCGACGATCCACGCGAACGCTCCGTTCTCGTGCTGCTCCGGCCCGGCCACCACCTGCACGCCGGCCTCACGCAACTGCGCCAACAACGCGTCCAGGTCATCGACCCGGTAGTTGATCATGAAGGCCGAGTCACTCGGGCTGAACCATTGCGTGTCGCGCTCGGCCACATGCCAGACGGTCAGGCCGCCATCATCGGCGCGGTCATCCGGCCAGCGCAGCACCGCCCCGCCAAAGTCCTCCAGCACCATGCCGAGGTGCTGGCGGTACCAGTCGGCCAGTTCCTTGCGGTCGCCGCGCGCCTTGAAGAACACCCCACCTATTCCGGTCACCTTCGCCATCACGCCCTCGAGCACCGTTGTGTTCGCCGAGCGTACACCCGCGCAGGCAAAAAAAACGGCAGACCGTTGCCGGCCTGCCGTCCGCATCGACGAGGATGCTGGTAACGCGTGCTATCAAAAACGGAATTCGCCACCCAGGCTGTAGGTGTCCACGTCCACGTCCACGCCGCTGAAGTCACCCTGGCGACGGTCGTAGTTCAGGCTCAGGCCCCAGCGGCGGCTGAAGTCGTAGCCGACGTTCACGCCGTAGTACGGCTTGGTCGAGCTTTCGTCATCGACCACGTCCCAGGTGTCTTCGCGAACCTGCGCGGTCATGCGCGCGATACCTGCGCGGGCACCGATGAAGAAGCCGGTGTTGTCCGCGCCGAAGTTCTTTTTGACCACCAGGCCGGCACCGATCGAGACCAGGTCCAGCTCTTCGTCGTAGCCAACGCTCTTGTTGTACAGCGAGCCCACGTGGCCTTCCACACCGATGTTCGGGGTGAACCAGTAGCCACCGCCGAGGATGGCGGCGGTGTCCGATTCGCTGCCACGGAAACCATCGAAGCTGACTTCGGTTTCGCTGCTGCCGAGCTCGCCGCGGACAAAGGCCTGACCGGCGAACGCGTTGGTGGAAACAGTGGCCAGAGCCAGGGCGGCGGCCAGGGAGACGTACTTCTTCATTGAAATCCTTCCAGGGAGTTTTTGGTGCCCATCCGGGCGGTGCCAACTCTGCCCGCTGTTCATGCTCATGTCAATTTTCCGTTAATACCACCTTCACGCCTCACTCGACGCCCGCCATAGGGCTGGACAGCCCCCGGCCTTATCGTTTATCAATAAATAGACGGCCACTGGCGGCCGTCCATTCCGGAGGCCCGCGTGGCAGGCAGTACCGACCGACCCCCTGCGTCGGGCGACATCGTTCATTTCACCCGCATTGCACTGCGCGCCGTCATGGCCCTGTGCTGGCTGGGCATCCTGGCAGCGCTGTGCGCCTTCCCCATCGTCTACTTCGACCGCAGCTGGCTGCTGCACGCCGCTGGCCTGAGCGCCGAGCAGGCGCAGCAGCAGTGGCTGTTCCCGCACTTCAGCCTGGGCCTGCTCGGGATTGTGGTGCTGCTCAGCATCGGCCTGGTGTTCCTGCGCCACCTGCAGCGCTTCGTGCGTGCGGTGCGCGGCGGGCACCTGTTCGCGCACGGCCATGCGCTTCGGCTGCGGCGCATGGCCTGGCTGATGCTGGCGATGGAGTTGCTGTCGATCGCCATCGGCCTGCATGCCAGCTGGATGGGCCCGGCGTTCGCGTGGATGGAGGTCGGCGGTGGCATGTCGATCACCGGCCTGATCGCGGTGCTGATGCTGTTCGTGATGGCGCGCGTGTTCGAGGCCGGTGCAGCCATGCGCGAAGACCTGGACGGCGTGGTCTGATGGCGGTGGTCAT
>JAEXNZ010000219.1 GCA_023439425.1 Pseudomonadota bacterium | reverse complement strand
GCGGCCCGTCGTCTTCGCGTAACTTCCGAAAACCACGGCCCCGCACCAGACCAGGTGGCGGGGAATCCCCTTCAGCCTGGATGACGCGGGGCCTCAAACGAGGTCAACATGTCCATCGCTGCCGCTCCATCTTCTGACGCCGCTGCTGCTTCCGCGCCGCTTTCGCCGCTGAAAGTCGCCACCGCTACGGTGGTGCACAAGTTCGGCGGCACCTCGGTGGCCGACGCCGAGCGTTACCGCCACGTAGCCCAACTGCTGCTGGCCCGCGATGAGGCCGTGCAGGTCACGGTGGTCTCGGCGATGAAGGGCGTGACCGACGCGCTGATCGCACTGGCCGAACGTGCCGCCGAAGATGCCCCGCAGTGGCGCGATGACTGGCACGCACTGCGCGCACGTCATCGCGGTGCGGCGGTGGCGCTGCTGGGCGAGCATTCCGGTCCCACGGTGGAATGGCTGGATGCGCGCTTCGATCACTTGGCCGAGGTGCTGGCGGCGCTGGGCGTGATCGGCGGTTTGCCGCCGGAAGTGCTGGACCGTGTGCAGGGCCTGGGCGAGGTGTATTCCGCGCACCTGCTGGGGCATTACTTCCGCAGCATCGGCCACGACTGCGCGGTGCTGGATGCGCGCGACGTGCTGGTGGTGGACCGCGGCGAACTGGGCGTGGACGTGGACTGGGAGCAGAGCGCGCTGCGGCTGGCCGAATGGCGCGAAGCAAACCCCGGCCCGCGCGTGGTGGCAACCGGTTTTGTCGCGCGCGATCGCCGCGACCGCATCACCACGCTGGGGCGTAACGGCAGTGATTACTCCGGCGCGATCTTCGCGGCGCTGTTCAATGCCGATGAGCTGCATATCTGGACCGATGTGGATGGCGTGTTGTCCGCTGACCCACGTGTGGTGCCCGAGGCAGTGCAGCTGGAAGCGCTCAGCTATGACGAAGCCTGTGAACTGGCCTACTTCGGCGCGAAAGTGGTGCATCCACAGACGATGTCGCCGGCGATCGAGCGTGGCCTGCCAATCATCATCCGCAACACCTTCCAGCCCGATCACCCCGGCACCCGCATCACGGGCGAGCGCACCGCGGGCGGTCCGATCAAGGGCCTGACCTTGAGCCCGGACCTGGCCCTGTTGAACCTGGAGGGCACCGGATTGATCGGCGTACCCGGCACCGCCGAGCGTGTGTTCGCGGCGTTGCGCAATGCACACGTGTCGGTGGTGATGATCTCGCAGGGGTCGTCGGAACATTCCATCTGCTGCGTGGGGCGCCAGGCCGAAGCGGCGGCGGCACGCGCAGCGCTGCTGCAGGCCTTCGCACATGAACTGAGCGTGGGCCAGGTGCAGCAAGTGCAGCTCACCGACAACGTCAGCGTGCTGGCGGCGGTCGGCGACGGCATGGCCGGGCAGCCGGGTGTGGCCGCGCGGTTGTTTGAATCCCTGGGCCGTGCGCAGGTGAACATTCTGGCGATTGCGCAGGGCTCGTCCGAGCGCAACATCTCCGTCGCCGTGGACAGCGGTCAGGCGACCAAAGCGCTGCGTGCGGCGCATGCGGGGTTCTGGCTGTCGCCGCAGACCTTCTCGGTGGGTGTGATCGGGCCGGGCAACGTGGGTGCGGCATTGCTGGACCAGTTGCTGGCCACGCATGGCGGGCTGCTGGCCCGCGCCAACGTGGACCTGCGCCTGCGCGCGGTGGCGTCACGCAGCCGCATGCGGCTGGAGCCGCGTGGCCTCAGTGGTGACTGGCGCGCCGCGCTGGCCGGGCAGGGCGAATCGTCCGATCTGGATAAGTTCACTGAACACCTGCAGTCGGCCCATCTGCCGCATGCGCTGATCATCGACTGCAGCGGCAGTGCCGAAGTGGCCGAACGCTATGCCGGTTGGCTGGCGGCCGGCATCCATGTGGTCACCCCGAACAAGCAGGCCGGTGCCGGTCCGCTGGCGCGCTATCACGCCATTCGTGAGGCGGCTGCGGCCAGCGGCGCGCGCTTCCGCTATGAAGCCACGGTGGGCGCAGGGTTGCCGGTGATCACCACGCTGCGCGACCTGGTGGATACCGGTGATGAGATCCTGGCCATTGATGGGATCTTCTCCGGCACGCTGGCGTGGCTGTTCAACAAATACGACGGGCAGGCTCCGTTCTCGCAGCTGGTCACCGAAGCGCGCCGTCTGGGCTATACCGAACCGGATCCGCGCGATGATCTGTCCGGGGTGGACGTAGCGCGCAAGCTGGTGATTCTGGCGCGCGAAGCCGGACGCGAACTGAGTCTGGAACAGGTGAAGGTGGAAAGCCTGGTACCTGAGTCTCTGCGCGAATCCAGCGTGGCCGATTTCATGGCCGGCCTGTCCAGCGTCGATGCGGCATTTGCCGAACGGCTGGCGCAGGCGAAGGCGCGCGGCGCGGTGCTGCGTTACGTGGCGCGCTTGTCGAATGAAGGCGCACAGGTCGGGCTGGTGGAGCTGCCGGTCAGCCATGCCTTCGCCAACCTGCGCCTCACCGACAACGTGGTGTCGTTCACCACGCGCCGTTACTGCGACAACCCGCTGGTGGTGCAGGGCCCGGGCGCGGGCCCGGAAGTGACCGCTGCGGGCGTGTTTGCCGATGTGCTGCGGGTGGCCGCCGGCGAAGGGGCGCGCCTGTGAGCGAAGGCAGCATCGCACGCGCGTTTGCGCCGGCGTCGGTTGGCAACGTGGCGGTGGGGTTCGACATTCTCGGCCACGCCATCGCCGGCGTGGGCGACACCGTCACGGTGCGGCGCATTGCCGAGCCGGAGGTGCGCATTGCGGCGATTCGTGGCACCACGGTGAATCTTCCGCTCGATGCGGCTGCCAATACCGCCGGTGCGGCATTGATCGCACTGCGTGAGGCGCTGGCCTTGCCGTTCGGATTCGAACTGGAGATCGACAAGGGCATCCCGCTCGGGTCGGGCATGGGCGGCTCGGCGGCGTCCTGCGTGGCGGCACTGGTAGCCGCCAATGCGCTGCTGGATGCGCCGCTGTCTCGCGAGGCTTTGTATCCGTTCGCACTGACCGGCGAGGCGGTGGCCAGCGGTGGACGCCACGGCGACAACCTGGGGCCGATGCTGCTCGGCGGGTTGGTGTTGAGCACGGCCGACCAGCTGGTGCCGGTGCCGGTGCCGGAGGCGTGGCACAGCCTGCTGGTGCATCCGGATGCGGTGCTGGAAACACGCCGCGCACGTGCTGCCTTGCAGGGACACTATGCGTTGTCTGAATTTGTGGCGCAGAGCGCGAATCTGGCGCTGGTGATCAGCGGCTGTTACAGCGGTGATGCCGCGCGGGTGCGGGCAGGGCTGCGTGACGTGCTGGTGGAACCGCGTCGTGCTGCGTTGATCGTCGGCTTTGAGGCTGCCCGCGATGCCGCGCTGGCGGCCGGTGCGATGGGGGCGAGCATTTCAGGAGCCGGGCCCAGCGTGTTTGCCTGGTTCGAGCAGCGTGAAGCAGCGGAAGCCGCGCGTGCTTCGGTGCAGCAGTCGTTTGCCGATGCCGGCTTCGACAGCCAGGCATGGGTATCGCCGTTGAACGCGCCGGCGGCGCATCTGCTGTGAGCACGGGTTCGTCTTTCTACCTTCAGGACTTTTCATGAACTTTGTTTCTACGCGTCACGCCGCGCCCGCCGCGTCGCTCAGCCAGGCGCTGGCGGCCGGTCTCGCGCCCGATGGTGGTCTGTATGTGCCGGAAGTGCGGCCGCAGCCGCAGGCATGGTCCGCGCGCGGCAGTCTGGCCGCCAATGCCGAAGCTGTGCTCGCTCCGTACTTTGCCGGTGATGCCTTGCAGGCGGATCTGTCTGCGCTGTGCGAACAGGCGTTTACCTTCCCGGCTCCACTGGTGCCTCTGTCCACGCCGCAGGACCATGTGTTGGAGCTGTTCCATGGCCCCACTGCTGCGTTCAAGGACTTCGGTGCGCGCTTCCTGGCCGCCAGTCTGTCGCGGTTGCAGCGTGACCAGAGCCGTCCGCTGACCATTGTGGTCGCCACGTCGGGTGACACCGGCGCGGCGGTGGCGGCGGCGTTCCATCACCAGCCTGGCATCCGCGTGGTGGTGCTGTATCCGGATGGCCGGGTGTCGCCGCGCCAGGCGCATCAGCTGGGCTGCTTTGGTGACAACATCCACACCCTGCGCGTGGCCGGTTCGTTTGACGACTGCCAGGCGATGGTGAAGCAGGCGCTCGGCGACGAGGAGCTGCAGAAGCAGGTGCCGTTGAGTTCGGCCAACAGCATCAGCCTGGGGCGTTGGCTGCCGCAGATGAGTTACTACGCCGATGCGGCGTTGAATCACCATGCCTCCACCGGGGAAGTGCTGAATCTGGTGGTACCCACCGGCAATCTGGGCAACGCCATGGCCGCGGTGCTGGCCCGTGGCATGGGCCTGCCGATCGGGCAGATTGCATTGGCCACCAATGCCAACGCGGTGCTGCCGCGTTTCTTCCATGGTGCGGCGTACAGCCCGGCGACCAGTGTGGCGACGTTGGCCAATGCCATGGACGTGGGTGCGCCGAGCAACTTCGAGCGGCTGCGCTGGCTGTTCGGCGAGGATGATGTGGCGCTGCGCGGGGCGTTCCGCAGTGAAGCGGTGGATGATGCAGCGATTCGGGAGGTGATCACCCGGCGTTATGCCGAGGCGGGGGAGGTGTTCTGCCCGCATACGGCGACGGCGGTGCATCTGCTGGAGCAGCTGCGGGCTGAAGGTGTGCAGGGCCATTGGGCAGTGGCGGCGACCGCGCACCCGGCAAAGTTTGAATCGGTGGTGGAGCCGTTGATCGGGCGGCCGTTGGAGGTGCCGGTGGCGTTGGCAGAGCTGCTGGAGCGGCCGGCGAAGGCCGAGCCATGCGCGCCGGAATATGCGGCGCTGCGTGAGGTGCTGTTGGGGTGAACCACCGATGTAGAGCCGGGCTTGCCC
>JAEXNZ010000217.1 GCA_023439425.1 Pseudomonadota bacterium | reverse complement strand
CACCCAGGCTGCGCGACAGGAACGCCAGCAGCTTGCTGTAGTACTCGCGGCGATGCGGGTCGGTGTAGAAGCCGTGGCCTTCGGTCGAGTAGTACAGCGACTCCACCGGCACGCCGGCCGTCTTCAGTGCCGCTTCCATGCGCTTGGTGTGCTGTTCCGGGGCGCGCTGGTCTTCACCACCGGCGGCCAGAAACACCGGCACCTTGATGTTGGCGGCCAGATTGACCGGTGACACCTCGCCCAGCTGCGTCGGGTTGCCCACCCACTCTTTCAGATAGGTTTCGCCCGACCCGCTGCGCTGGATGTCACCCGCGCTGAACATCATCGGCAGGTCGTACACGCCCACATAACCGGCCGCGCACTTGTACAGACCCGGCTCGCGGGCTGCGCCCATCAACGCCGCGTAAGCACCGTAACTGGCCCCGTAGATGCAGATGCGCGACGCATCGGCGTGGCCCTGCTCGATCGCCCAGCGCGTGGCATCGGTAACGTCGTCCTGCATGGTCCGCCCCCACTGCTTCGCACCGGCGGACTGATAGGCACGACCAAAGTTACCCGAACCCCGGAAGTTCAGCTGCAGCACCGCGTAACCGGCAGCCGCCAGCATCTGCGCTTCGATGTCATAACTGCCATCGTCGAACACGCCGAACGGCCCGCCGTGCGGCAGCACCACCATGGGTTGCTTGCCGCTGCTGCCGGCTGCCGTGGTCAGGTAGCCATGCAACGGCATGCCATCGCGTGCCTTGAACGCAAACGGCTGCACCTTGGCGGTCTTTTCCGGATCGATCCACGCACTGCGGCTGATCAGGTGTTCGGCCTTTCTGGCCGCGGTGTCGAAGATGTAGAAATCACCCGGGTTGCGCCCGGACCACGCCTGCACCAGTACCTGGCTGCCGTCGCGGGTACTGGAGGTAATGAACACCGCATCGCCGCCAAAGGCCGCTTCCAGGCTGCGGTACAGACGCGCCTCGGTCGACTTTTCGTCAAAGAAGCGCGTGCGCGGCTTGTCGCCCAGGTACAGCGCGCCCACCGGAATACGCGTGCCCGGGCGGTAGATCAGACGGTCCGGGTCGACCACCGGGTCACGCAGCAGTTCCACGCGTTTGTTGGTGAGCGGATCCCAGCTGACGATGGCATCGGGGCCGCTGGCCTGCTCCACCCGCAGATAAGCCTGCTTGCCGTCTTCAGAGAAACCCAGCGCGCGCTCGATGCGCTTGTTGGCCCCTTCATCGTTGATCAGCAGCCAGTTGCTGGTGCTCGACTCACGGTAGTAGAGCTTGTTGTTGTTGTCCGCGCCAGAGCCGTGCGCGAACCGGATCTGGCCCTGTGCGTCGCTGACGAAATCCGCATTGCGCACCGGCGAACGCGCCACCGTGACGCGCCGGCCACTGTTGATTTCCAGTCGGTCGACGCGGGTGAACGGGTCTTCGCTGAAGGGCCAGATGGAGACCAGCACGTTGCGGTCATCCTGCGGCACCGTGTCGATCAGGAACGCGGCAACGTCTTCGACCTTCTTGGGCTGGATGCGGGTGCCCGGGCCCTTGCTTTCCACCCGGTAGCCGACCAGCAGTTCACCGCGCCCGCCATTGGCGTTGATGGCATACAGTTCGCCGGTCAGCCGCGGCTCGTCCAGCGAACCGAACTTTTCGGCCAGGCCGATCAGCACGCGTTCGTTGTTGGCCCAGCTGAAATGACTGGCGTGGTTGTTGCGCGGGGGCACGAACGAGCCCACCACCTTGCCGGTGCTGCGGCTGAGGATGGCCAATGCCGTGCGGTCTTCCATCGGCACCGTGGCGGCGTAGTAGTCGCCACCGGGCGAGAGCTTGATATCGGTGAACGTGTCGCGCTTGAGGTACTGCTCCAGGTCCACCGCCATCGCCGAGGCAACCGGCAGACACAGCAGCGCCGCGGCGGCCCATGCCGCCAGGTTCGAGTAACGCATCCTTCCCCCTGTTGAGCCGGACGCCTTGTCCGGAATGTTCGATTCTAGGCAGATGCGCACGGCCGGAACCAGTGCGCGTGTCGGTTATGGCGAGGCGGCGGTGCCGGCGGGCGTGGCGGTTTTCCCGCCCAGCGTCTGCGCCAGGAACGCCAGCAGGCGGGTGTAGTACTCGCGCCGGTGCTCCGGTGTGTAGAAGCCGTGCCCCTCGGTCTTGTAGTACAGCGCTTCCACCGGCGTACCCGACTTTTTCAGTGCCGCCTCCAGCCGCCGGGTATGGGTGATCGGGGCGCGTTCGTCCTCGCCACCGGCGGCCAGGAACACCGGCACCTTGATGTCGGCTGCCCGCGCGATGACCGAGCGGCTCCCGAGATCCTTCTGCTCGCCCACCCATTCGCGCAGATACACACGACCGGTCTTGCTGTCGCCGGTATCGCCGCGTGCGTACATCAGTGCCGGGTCATACACGCCGACGTAGCCGGCCGCGCACTGGTACAGACCGGGCTCGCGAATCGGCCCCATCATGGCGGCATACGCACCATAACTGGCTCCGTAAAGACAGATGCGGGCGGGATCGGCAATGCCCTGCGCAATGGCCCAGCGGGTGGCGTCGGTGACGTCATCCTGCATGGTGCCGCCCCACTGCTGCTTGCCGGCTACGGTGTGCGCGAAGCCATAGTTGGACGACCCGCGGAAGTTGATCTGCAGCACTGCATAGCCGGCATCGGCGAGCATCTGCGTTTCGCGCTCATAGCTACCGTCGTCGAACACCCCGAACGGCCCCCCGTGCGGCAGCACCACCAGCGGCAGGCCCTTCGCTTCCTTGCCATGCGGCACGGTCAGGAATCCATGCAAGGCCAGGCCATCGCGGGCCTTGAGCGACACCGGCTGCACCCGCGCGGTGGTCTCTGCGTCGATCCAGTGGCTGCGACTGGTCAGCAGGGAGGCATGCTTCTTGACTGTGTCGTATAGATAGAAGTCTCCCGGATTCTGTCCGGACCAGGTCCGCACCAGCACCAGTTGGCCATCACGGGTGCTGGAGGTAATGAACAACGGCGACTTCAATGCCGCCTCGAGGCTGCGGTACAGCCGCGCCGTACTGGACCCTTCGTCGAAGAAGCGGGTATGCGGGGTATCGCCGAAGAACAACGCCCCGACCGGCGTACGGGTACCCGGCTGATAGATGATCAGGCCCGGATCAACCACCGGATCGCGCAGCACGGTTCTGCGCGCGTCGGTCTTCGCGTCCCAGGCCACGATGGCGTCAGGCCCTTCGGCCTGTTCCACCAGCAGGTAGGGCTGGCCGTCGACGCCGAATCCCACCGGCACCTGCGCCCGACCGGTGCGGGAGGTCTCGTGCACGGGCCGCCATTCCGCCCCGGGGTCGCGGTAGTACAGACGGCTGATCCGGTCGTCGGCGAAACCGGTCGCGAAACGGACCTCGCCCTGGGCGTCGGTGCGGAAGGTCGCGCGCGGCACCGGCGAGCGGATCACCAGAGTACGCTTGCCGGTGGCCACGTCCATCCGCTCGACCTGGGAAGACGCCTTCTCGGAAAACAGGCTGACTTCGATCAGCGCACTGCCATCGCCGGCCGGTGCCGCTTCCATCAGCTCGGCGGCAATGCCCCAGGCCAGCCGTGCTTCGGCATGGTTGCCCGCCGCCATGCTGCCCTTGCGGTAGCCCACCAGCAGTTCGCCGTCTTTGCCATCGGCATTGATGCCGTACAGCTCACCGGTCGCCTGCGGTGCATCGAGGCGACCGAACTTCCTGGCCAGCCCGATCACCAGACGCTGGTCGCTGACCCATTCGAAGGTATCGGCGTGGTTGTGTTTCTGCGGCCGGAACGCCCCGACCAGTTTCATGTCGCTGCGGCGCAGGATCGCCACCGCAGTGGAGTCCTCCATCGGCACGGTCGCGGCCAGATACTCGCCGGTGGGCGACAGCTTCATTTCATTGAAGCTTTCCTCACGGAGGAAACGCTCCAGGTCCACCGCTCCGGCCCCCGCCGGCAGCCAACCGCACACCGTGCCCAGCAGCACGGCGATCATCGTCTTGCGCATCCATTCCCCCCCGGGACCGGACCCCATGTCCGGAACGCCGATTCTAGACCCACACCCGGCCGCACAAAAGAAAAATGGCACCGCTTGCGCGGTGCCATTTATGGCCTGCCCTGATGGAGAGAGGTATCAGTGCACGCCGCGGAACGCGAGGCTGAGCGCCAGCACCGACAGGATCACCGCGATGGTGCCGTCGAGGATGCGCCAGGTCTTGGGCTTGGTGAACAACGGGGCCAGCAGGCGTGCGCCCAGGCCCTGGGCGGTCAGCCACAGGCAGCTGGCGGTGACCACGCCGGCAGCGAAGGCCATGCGCTGGTCGCCGAAGTTGTCGGCGATCGAGCCGATCACCATCATGTCCAGCCAGAAGTGCGGGTTGATCAGCGAGAAGCCTACCGCAGCGGTCAGTACGGCGCGGCGCGACGTATTGTCGCTGTCGTCCATCTGCAGGCCACCTGTGCCGGCCAGCGCACGGCGCGCCGACTGCCAGGCATACCACGCCAGGAAGGTGACGCCGCCCCACAGCACTACGGTGGTCAGCCACGGCAGCGCGCGGGTCAGGGTGTTCAGCCCGGCCACGCTGGCGAAGATGAAGATCGCATCGATGGCCGCGCAGGTCGCCACCACCGGCACGATGTGCTTGCGCAGGATGCCCTGCCGCAGGATGAAGGCGCTCTGCGCCCCGACCACCGCGAACAGGCCGATGCCGGCGGCGGCGCCACTGAACCACGCGGCCAGACCGGGGCCGCCGGAGATGATGGAGAACATGGAAATACCGCCTGTCTTACTGTGGGGGTGGTGCCTCGCCAAGGCGTACAGCACCGGATGGCGTGTATTGTCGCGCCGCAACATGAAAAAGTAGAGCTAAACTTGCTAAACCATCTTTAGCGGAACTTAAGGCGATGCGGATCGACCATGCCCAGCTGAGAGCCCTTGCCGCGGTCGTTCGCGAGGGCAGTTTCGAGCGCGCCGCGCAGTCGCTCAACGTAACCGCTTCGGCGGTGTCGCAGCGGGTCAAGGCGCTGGAGGACCGGGTGGGCCGGCTGCTGGTGAAGCGCTCCTCGCCGGCGGTAGCCACCGATGAGGGCCAGGTACTGGTGCAGCTGGCCGAGCAGACCGCGCTGCTGGAGCACGATGCCCTGCACCGGATGGGCATTGCCGACGAGGACCTGCCACAGGCCAGCATTCCGGTAGCGGTCAATCACGACAGTCTGGAAACCTGGTTCACCGAGGCGGCCCTGCGCTTCGCCGAACAGACCGGTACCACCCTGGACCTGCGCCTGGAGGATCAGGACCACACCGTGGCGCTGCTGCGCCAGGGCGCGGTGCTGGGCGCGGTGACCACCCTGGACGAACCGGTGCAGGGCTGCCAGATCCACCCACTGGGCAGCATCCGCTACGCCGCCACCTGCACCCCGGCCTTCCATGAGAAGTACTTCGCCAAAGGGGTGAACGCACAGTCGCTGGCCCAGGCCCCGGTGCTGGTGTTCAACCGCAAGGACGACATGCAGGCGCGGTTCGCCCGCCGCCTGGCCGGGGAAGATCTGCCGATGACGGCACCCACCTGGTGGATTCCGTCCACGCGCGCGTTCGTGCAGGCCAACCTGGGGGGGCTGGGCTGGACCATGAATCCCCTGCCGCTGGTGAAACGGCATCTTGAGGCCGGGCGGCTGGTGCTGATGAAGCAACGCGCGTGGGAAGACGTGCCGCTGTACTGGCAGCACTGGAAGGGCGACGTAAAGACGATGGCGCTGCTGACCCGGGCGGTGCTGGGGGCGTCGACGGGGCTGGTGCGGAAGAAGCGGTGACCGCCGTGCCGACCAACGGTCGGCACCTACCCGTAGAGCCGGGCTTGCCC
>JAEXNZ010000185.1 GCA_023439425.1 Pseudomonadota bacterium | reverse complement strand
CACCGAAGCCAGCCCGCGCAACAGCATCGGATGGCGGGTTTCCGAGCGCAGCCGGAAGGCGATCCACAGGGCAGCACCGGCAGCCACAATCGCAATCACGATCGAAAGCGCCAGCCAGCCCATGTGGTAGTCGATGCCCGGCTCCATGCGCATCGCCGACATGCCCAGGTAGTGCATGGCGGCCACGCCCAGACCCATCAGCACCGCGCCGGCAGCCAGCCGATACCACGGCAGCACCTTGTGCGAGACCAGCCACAGTGCATAGGCCGATGCACCGACCGAAACCGCCAGCGAATACAGGGTGATGGCCAGGTCGTAGCCCATCGGAATGCCGAGGTCGAAGGCCAGCATGCCGATGAAGTGCATCGACCAGATGCCCAGGCCCATTGCACCTGCGCCACCGGCCAGCCACCAGCGGGCGACCTTGCCTTCGGTGTTGGCCACACGTGCGGCCATGTCCAGGGCGGTGTAGGAGGCCAGGATGGCGACCAGCAGCGAGAACACGACAAGACTCTGGCTGTAGGTGCCGGTCATGGGGGGAAAGCCTGATTGTGTGGGGGGAAGGCGCAGGGGCCCGCCCCCGGTATCGGCCGGGCGGGCCAAAGCTTGAGTGAAATCGGTTCCAGCGTCTTAGGTGGTGCGACGCGGGTGGGCTATCCTGCGGCACACAAGATGAACCGGAAGTGGAACCGAGAATGGCCAAGCGGCTCACCGCCTATGTCTGCAGCGAATGCGGCGCGGAATACAGCAAGTGGCAGGGGCAGTGCACCGAATGCGGGGCCTGGAACGTGCTCAGCGAAATCACCCTGGAAAGCGCCGCCGCCGCGAAGTCGCCGGCCTCGCGCCGCTCCGGCTGGGCCGGCAAGGTCGATGCGCCCAAGGTCATGGCGCTCAAGGACGTGCAGCACACCGAGCACCAGCGGGTGACTACCGGCATCGGCGAATTCGACCGTGTGCTGGGTGGCGGGCTGGTGGAGGGCGCGGTGATCCTGGTCGGCGGCGACCCGGGCATCGGCAAGTCCACGCTGCTGCTGCAGGCGGTGGCGAAGATGGCCGCGAACCTGCCGGTGCTGTACATCACCGGTGAGGAGTCGCTTTCGCAGGTGGCGGGCCGCGCGATCCGCCTGGACCTGCCGCTGGAAGGCGTGAACGCGCTGGCTGAAACCCAGGTGGAAGCCATCCTGCAGCATGCCAGCCAGGCCAAGCCGCGGCTGATCGTGGCCGACTCGGTGCAGACCTTGTGGACCGAATCGCTCACTGCCGCACCGGGTTCGGTGAGCCAGGTGCGCGAAAGTGCGGCGCGGCTGGTTCGCTTCGCCAAGGAAACCGGCACCGCCGTGTTTCTGGTCGGCCACGTCACCAAGGAAGGCGGCATTGCCGGCCCGCGCGTGCTCGAGCACATGGTGGATGCGGTGCTGTACTTTGAAGGCGAAAGCGGCAGCCGTTTCCGCCTGCTGCGTGCGTTCAAGAACCGCTTTGGCGCGGTGAACGAGCTCGGCGTGTTTGCGATGGGCGAGAAGGGCCTGAAAGAGGTGTCCAATCCCTCGGCCATTTTCCTGTCCGGTGGCAGCACCCGGCAGCCGGGCAGCTGCGTGATGGTCACCCGCGAGGGTACGCGTCCGTTGCTGGTGGAAGTGCAGGCGCTGGTGGATGCGTCGCCGCTGTCGAACCCGCGCCGCGTGGCGGTGGGGTTGGAACAGAACCGCTTGGCCATGCTGCTGGCCGTGCTGCACCGTCACGGCGGCGTGCTGGTGGGCGACCAGGACGTGTTCGTCAACGTGGTGGGCGGCATCCGCGTGCAGGAAACGGCGGTGGATCTGCCGGTGCTGCTGGCGGTGCTGTCCTCGCTGCAGGACCGGCCGCTGGCGGAGAAGACGATTGCGTTTGGCGAAGTGGGGTTGTCCGGGGAGATTCGCCCGGTGCCCAATGGTGAGGATCGGTTGCGCGAGGCGGCCACGCATGGCTTCAAGCGCGCGATCGTGCCCAAGGCGAACGCGCCGAAAACCGGCAGCGTGAAGGGCATGGAGGTGATCGCCGTGGAGCGTTTGTCCGAGGCGATTGAGGCCGCGTAATCGCGTGGCGAATCGGTAGGTGCCGACCGTTGGCCGGCACGACGCATCAGCCGCGGCTAAACACCAGCTCAATCGCAAACCGGCTGCCAAAGAACGCCAATCCCAGCAGCACCATCGCGGTCAGCGTCCAGTGCACGGCTTTTACCCCGCGCCAGCCATAGCGGCGACGGCCGATCAGCAGCACCCCGAACACCACCCACGACAGCACGCTCAGCACGGTCTTGTGCACCAGCTTCTGCGCCAGCAGGTCGTCCACGAACAGCACGCCGGTCACCAGCGTGAGCGTGAGCAACGCAAACCCCACCGCAATCACCCGGAACAGCAGCGATTCCAGATCCGCCAGCGGCGGCAACGCCCTCAGCCACGGACGGAAATCACGCCGACGCAGGGCGCGCTCCTGCAGCCACAGCATGATCGCCAGCAGCGCGGCAATGCTCAGCGTGGCGTAGGCCTGCAGCGCCAGCCAGGCGTGGGTGGCCAGCTGCCAGCCCAGCGCCCGGCTGGGTTCATGGCCGTAGGCGTGATAACCGCAGAGCAGGGCAGCAGCAACCGGAAACACCACCACGCCCAGCGCGGACATGCGCCCGCGCGCGCCCACCAGCGAGGTCAGCCAGGCCATGCCCAGCCCCACCAGCGACAGCGCCGCGAAGAAATGCATGTCCGGCCCGCCACTGGTGCGGATGGCGACCAGTGCGTGGTAACCGCCGTGCAGCAGCATCGCCGGCAGCGCCGGCCACAGCCAGGTGGGCGAGCGGGAAGCATCATCGCGGGCCACCGCACGCACCAGCAGGGCGGTGGCGGTCAGGTACAGCAGGGTCGCGATGAGAACGATTGTCATCGTGTCAGTTTCGCATACCCCCGGGATGGTGGCGATGGGCGCGGGTGCGACCGGGTGTCCGGGGCGCGGGCCGGTCCGGCGGACCCGCTATACTGTGCGTCTCTCTGTCTTTCGTTCTGAACAGGTTGCATCCATGTTCGAGTCCCTGACCCAGCGCCTCTCTGGCACCATCGAGCGCCTGCGTGGCCGCGGCCGCCTCACCGAGGAAAACATCCGCGAGGCCACCCGCGAGGTCCGCATCGCGCTGCTCGAAGCCGACGTGGCGCTGCCGGTGGTGCAGGCCCTGGTGGAGCGCATCAAGGTGCGCGCCGTCGGCCAGGAAGTGCTTAAGTCGCTGACCCCGGGCCAGGCGCTGATCAAGATCGTGCGCGACGAGCTCACCGCCGTCATGGGTGCGGCCGCCAGTGACCTGAACCTCAATGTGCCGGCCCCGGCCGTGATCCTGATGGCCGGCCTGCAGGGTGCGGGTAAAACCACCACCGTGGGCAAGCTGGCCAAGCACCTCAAGGAAAAGCGCAAGAAGAAGGTGATGGTGGTGTCCGCCGACGTTTACCGTCCGGCCGCCATCGAGCAGCTGAAGACCCTGGCCGACCAGGTCGGCGTGCTGTTCTTCCCGTCCAGCGCCGACCAGAAGCCCGAAGCCATCGTGCGCGCGGCCATCGACGATGCCCGCAAGTCGTTCGTGGACGTGCTGCTGGTCGATACCGCCGGCCGCCTGGCCATCGATGAAGCGATGATGGTCGAGATCAAGGCGCTGCATGCCGCGATCAACCCGGCTGAAACCCTGTTCGTGGTCGATGCCATGACCGGTCAGGACGCGGCCAACACCGCCAAGGCCTTCGGCGAAGCGCTGCCGCTGACCGGCGTGGTGCTGACCAAGACCGACGGTGACGCCCGTGGCGGTGCCGCGCTGAGCGTGCGCTACATCACCGGCAAGCCGATCAAGTTCGTCGGTGTCAGCGAAAAGCCGGACGGCCTGGATGTGTTCCACCCGGACCGCATGGCCAGCCGCATCCTGGACATGGGCGACGTGCTGTCGCTGGTGGAGCAGGTCGAGCAGCAGGTCGACAAGGACAAGGCGCAGAAGCTGGCCGAGAAGGTCGCCAAGGGCAAGAAGTTCGATCTGAACGACATGCGCGATCAGCTTGAGCAGATGCAGAACATGGGCGGCATTGGCGGCCTGATGGACAAGCTGCCGGGCCTGGGTCAGATCCCGGAGCATCTGAAGCAGCAGGTCAGCCAGGGCAAGGAAGTGCCGCGCATGATCGCCATCATCAATTCGATGACCAAGAAGGAGCGCCGCAATCCGGGCCTGCTGAATGGTTCGCGTCGTGCGCGCCTCGCGCGTGGTTCGGGCCTGACCCCGGCCGACGTCAACAAGCTGATGAAGCAGTATCAGCAGATGGAAAAGATGATGAGCAAGATGGCCGGCGGCGGCATGAAGGGCATGATGCGCAGCATGAAGGGCATGATGGGGGCCATGGGCGGCCGCGGCGGTCTGCCGTTCCGTTGAGGCCACGCCGGGCGGCGTATGCTGTGGGGCATCTGACCCCACAGGTGCGTGACCGATGAGCGACCCGCGAATTCTCGAACGCGCCGACAGCTTCTGTCGGCGTTTTTCGTTGCAGAGCCCGATCCTGCTGGCCCCGATGGCCGGTGCCTGCCCGGTGTCGCTTTCGGCCGTGCTGGCCAATGCCGGCAGCATGGGCGCAATGGGCGCGGTGCTGTCGCAGCCGCAGGACATCGTGGCCTGGATGAACGACTTCCGCGCGCAGTCGGCGGGCCCGGCGCAGGTGAACGTGTGGATTCCCGACCCGCTGCCCGTGCGCGACGCCCCGGCCGAAGCCGCCACCCGCGCGTTCCTTGCGCAGTGGGGGCCGGAAGTAGCCGCCAGCGCTGGTGACGCCGGTCCGGCTGATTTTGATGCCCAGTTCGACGCGTTGATCGCGGCGCGACCAGCGGTGGCGTCCACCATCATGGGCGTGTTCTCACCCGCGCAGGTGCAGCGTCTGAAGGACGCCGGCATTGCCTGGTTCGCCTGCGCGACCACGCTGGCGGAAGCGCGTGCGGCCGAACAGGCCGGCGCCGATGCCGTGGTGGCGCAGGGCTTTGAAGCCGGCGGCCATCGCGGTGCCTTCGATCCGGATGCGGCCGAACGCCAATTGGTGGGTTTGTTCGCACTGCTGCCGCGCCTGGCCGACCACCTGCAGGTGCCGGTGATCGCCGCGGGCGGCATTGCCGACGGTCGCGGCGTGGCGGCGGCACTGATGCTCGGTGCCAGCGCGGTGCAGGTCGGTACGGCCTTCCTGCGCACGCCCGAATGCGCGATTGATCCGGCCTGGTCGCAGGCTTTGTCTGAAGCAGAACCGGAAGACACCTGGCCCACGCGTGCCTTCAGTGGGCGGCTGGGTCGCGGATTGGCCACGCCGTATGTGCGCGCCGCCGCAGCTGCCGATGCACCGCCGCCGCAGCCGTATCCGGTGCAGCGCGGGCTGACCGCGCCGATGCGCGCGCAGGCCAACCGCGAGCACCGCATCGATGCGATGCAGGCCTGGGCCGGGCAGTCGGCGTGGATGGCACCGGCACGACCGGCAGCAGAGGTGCTGCATGCGCTGTGGCACGACGCGCGGGCACTGCTGGCATGAAGCACTACTGCAACGGGCGACCGGCAACTGCCGACGACTTCGCCGGCGCACTGGTGAACTACGGGCACTTCACCTCGCTGCAGGTGCGCAACGGCGCGGTGCAGGGCCTGGATCTGCATCTGCGGCGCTTACGCCAAGGCACCCGCGAACTATTTGGCAGCACGCTGGACGGCAGCCAGGTGCAGGCATGGATTCTGGCGGCATTGCAGACGGAAGGCATGGTGGATGCCTCGGTGCGGGTCACCGTGTTTGCGCGCGCATTCGACTTCCGTCAGCCGCTGCAGGTGCTGCCGGTGGATGTGCTGGTGGCGGTGAGTGCGCCGGTCACACTGCCGGCGACGCCGCGCCGCGTGCGCAGCGTGGTGTATCAGCGCGATATGCCGCAGCTGAAGCACGTCGGCACGTTCGCGTTGTTCCAGCACCGGCGCTTGGCGTTGCAGGCCGGGTTTGACGATGCGCTGTTCGTGGACGGGCAGGGGCGGGTGAGCGAGGGCACCACCTGGAATGTGCTGTTCGGGCGCGGCGATGAAGTGGTGTGGCCGCAGGCTGAAGCGCTGCGTGGTACCCAGGAGCGGCTGCTGCAGGCCGGGTGGGGCGGGGTGCCATTGTTGGAGCCCGTGCGGTTTGCGGACCTGGGCGGATTTGACGCCGCGGTTGCCTGCAATGCGGCCGGGGTATGGCCGTTGGCGGCGATCGACGGGGTGGAGTTCACGCGGTCGGAGGCGTTATGTGACCGGGCTTTGGGCCTTCTGGCAGAGACGCCCTGGCAGCCGCTGGGGTGACCCACCGGCACGACCAACGGTCGTGCCCTACCGGTAGCGCGCCACCGTTGGTGGTGCGCCGACGCGCACGTGGACCTCTCCCATTCATCTTCGGGGACTACCCCCGGCTTGGAATGCCTGGCCACCCCCGCTATAATCGCCGGCTTACCGCGCCATCCTGGCGACTGGGCTACAGAGGAAATACCACCATGGTCAAGATTCGACTGACCCGCGGCGGCGCCAAGAAGCGTCCGTTCTACCACATCATCGTGACCGACTCGCGCAGCGCCCGTGATGGCCGCAACATCGAGCGTGTCGGTTACTACAACCCGGTGGCACAGGGTGCCGAGCAGCGCATCGTGCTCGACCTGCCGCTGGTCGACAAGTGGGTTGCCAACGGCGCCCAGATGACCGACAAGGTCCGCAACCTGTACAAGGAAGCGACCAAGGCCCAGGCCGCTGCGGCCTGATCCTGAAGGGCCGCGCCTGGCGCGGCCCGTCGGCATACGCAGATGAAAGATACCGAGCGCCGGATCCTGCTGGGCAGGATTGTCGGCGCTTTTGGTGTGCGAGGCGAGATCAAGCTCGAGTCCTGGACCGAGCCGCGTACCGCCATATTCCAATATCAGCCCTGGACGCTGCTGACTCCCGCTGGCCAGGAGAGCATCGTCAAGGGCGTGCGCGGCAAAGCGTCCGGCAAGCACATTGTGGCGGTGTTTCCCGAGGTGACCGACCGCGATGTGGTCGAGTCCATGATCGGAACCGAAATCTCCGTGCCGCGCAGCGCGTTGCCGCCGCCGAAGCCGGATGAGTACTACTGGATCGACCTGGAAGGCCTGCAGGTGAAAACCGTGGACGGCGTCGAGCTGGGCCGCGTGTCGCATCTGTTCTCCACCGGTGCCAACGACGTGGTGGTGGTGCAGGGCAGCCGTGAGCGGATGATTCCGTTCGTGCAGCCGGACTTCGTCAAATCCGTGGATTTCGAGGCCAACCTGATCGTGGTCGATTGGGACCCGGAGTTCTAGTTCGATGCGCATCGACGTCATCACGCTGTTCCCGGAGTTCATGGCGCAGTCGGCGTCGCTGGGCGTGGTCGGCCGTGCGGCCGAACGCGGCCTGCTGGATCTGCATGGCTGGAATCCGCGTGACTACGCCGAGGGCAATTACCGCCGGGTGGACGACCGTCCGTTCGGCGGCGGCCCGGGCATGGTGATGCTGATCGAACCGCTGCGGGCGTGTCTGGCAGCGGCGAAAGCGGCTGATCCGACCCCGGCTCCGGTGATCTACCTCAGCCCGCAGGGCAAGCCGCTCACCCAGGCCAAGGTGCGCGAACTGGCGGCGCTGCCGCGCATGATCCTGCTGTGCGGTCGCTATGAGGGCGTGGATGAGCGCTTCCTGGCGGCCGAGGTCACCGAGGAGATCTCGATTGGCGATTACGTGCTGTCCGGCGGTGAGCTGGGCGCGGCAGTGATCGTTGATGCGGTCACCCGGCTGCAGGAGGGGG
>JAEXNZ010000223.1 GCA_023439425.1 Pseudomonadota bacterium | reverse complement strand
GTGCTGGTGCGGGACCAGTGCCACGCGCTACCGGTCGGCGAGGTGTGTTCCATTCTGCGTGACCGGCGCTGGGAGCTGGATCGCCGCTACAACAGCGCGCTGCAGAGCGAGCGCGCGGAGATCACCCGCGAGCAGCGTGGGATTGATGCACGGTTGAATCGGGATTGCCAGTAGTGCCACGTGTAGCGACGCGCCATGCGCGTCGTCGCAGTGCCGGACGCGCGCAGGCTCGCGCCGCTGTATCCTCGAAGAATGAACTACCTGCGCCTCCTGCTCCTGCTCTTCCTGGCGTCGCCGGCGCTGGCCGACGACAGCATCGTGTTCCGCTGCACCGATGTGGACGACAACGTCAGTGTGCAGAGCACGCCGTGCCCGAAGGGCAGCCATCAGGTCATGCAGCGCATGAGCGCCGGGCCGTCGCGCGCGGAGACGTCGGTGTCGACCAGCACCACGCCGGCTGCACCCGCCCCCTCCGCACCACCGCCGACAACGGCTTCAACGGCTTCAACGGCCCCGGCGACAGCTGGCGTACCGCTGATACCGGGCACCCAGATTCCGATGGAGCGCACCATTTCCGAGGCCTATCAGGTGGAACGCGGCAACGCGATCCTGGACAGCGCCAACCTGCCGAAACCCGGTGACGCGAAGGAAGAAGCGGACGCGAGCAAGCCGCCGCTGCCGGCGATCTTCCAGTGCCAGCGCGCTGATGGGGGACGCTACCTGCATGAGCTGGAGCCGTCCCCGGCGCATTGCGAAATGCTGAACGTGACCGGGCTGGGCGGTGCTACCCCGGTCAACGCGGCCAGCTGTGAGGTGGTCCGCGACGAGTGCCAGGAGATCGCCGAGGCGGACCGTTGCGGGGCCTGGCAGCAACGGTTCCGCAATGCGCGTGGGCAGGAGAGCTTTGCGTCTGCAGACCGGAAGGCGGCCGCCAGCGCCGAGCGTGCGCGGCTGCAAACGGTGCTGGAAGCGAGCAGTTGTCCGGTTCCGTAAACCCGGGACGCGTAGTGCCGGGCTTGCCCGGCAATCGCGGTGTCGGCAGCGGGTCAGAACCCGTAACGCAGGAAGCCGCCGTCCACCGCGATGCATTCACCGGTGACATAGCTGGCCGCCGGCAGGCACAGGAACGCGACCGCCGCCGCCACCTCTTCCGGCTCACCGATGCGCCGCATCGGCGTGCGGTCGATCACCTGATCGTAGTAATCCGGGTCAGACAGCGGGCCGGACGTGCGGCGCGTGCGGATGTACCACGGAGCCACCGCATTGACCCGGATGCCGTCTTCGGCCCATTCCACCGCGAGGTTGCGGGTCATCTGGTGCATCGCCGCCTTGGTCATGCCATACACCGCGCCGCTGCGTACATGGGTGAGACCGGAGACGCTGCCAACATTGACGATGGCCGAGGCCGCGTGGCGGGTCAGCAGCGGATGCGCATAGCGGGAAAGCTCAAAGGCCGAAAACAGATTGGTCTCGAAGATGCCGCGCCATTCGTCCTCGGTGTACTCGGTGGCCGGCTTGGTGATGTTGCCACCCGCATTGTTGATCAGCAGGTGCAGGCCATCGCTGTGATCTTCCACCCAGTCCAGGATCTGACGGCGGTCATCGTCGTCCGACACGTCGGCCGACAGGCCGTGGATCTCACGCTCGGGGAACGCATCAGCCAATTCGTCGCGCGCCACTTCCAATGCATCGGCGTCGCGGCCGACGATCAGCAGGTCCGCGCCGAGCCCGGCCAGTTCATGCGCGATCGCCAGGCCGATGCCGGCACTGGCACCGGTGATCAAAGCGGTCTGTCCATCCAGTCGCCAACGCTGCGCGCTCACGGGTTTCTCCAGCCATGTTCGTGGTGCGGCAGGATAGCCCGCATACGCTGGCGGCGCACCCCGTCACACACGCCGTGGCGAAGCGGTGCCACACTGCACGCCATCCGAACCAACCCGCCGAGGTTGCCATGCTGATCCGCATCACCCTGCCGCTGGCCGCCGTGCTGGCATTGGCCGGCTGCAACCGCCCGCCGGCCGCACCGTCGCCGGAAAAACCGCCCGAGCCGCAGGCCACTGCCCTGCGCGATGCCATGCAGCAGCCGCTGGACAAGGCCAAGGCCGCGCGTGAAACGCTGGAGAAAGCGCCGGATACCCGCGCTGCGGGCGACGCCGAAAGCGAGCTGTGAGGTCACGACCAACGGTCGTGACCTACCTCACGCAGACCGGTAGGGCACGACCGTTGGTCGTGCCACCACAGATCAGAATCCGCAGAAGCAATAGGCCAGCGCCTTCACCGGCGCGCTGCCACGCGGATCACGCGCGGCGTTCTCGACGAAGCGCAGCTGGGTGTCCAGCTCCGGCATCGAACGCGCCAGCATCATCCGCGCCATGCCCGACTCACCCAGCATCCAGGCCCCGGCACGGGTACCGGCGAAGCCGCTGATGAACTGGGCCAGCGGGGTGGCCGGCTTCTCGATGTAGCGCACGCGCACCTTGTCCAGGCTGCCCAGCTTGGCGCGGGCGGCGGCATCGGTCAGCGCCACACGCAGGCCACCGAAGTCGTCGACCAGACCGCGTTCCTTGGCCTGCGCGCCGCTCCAGACGCGGCCACGGGCCACTTCGTCCACGGCCTCGACCGGCTTGCTGCGCGCATCGGCGACCTTGCCGGTGAAGTCGGCGTAGCCCTTGTTGATCACCGACTGGATTACCTGGCCCACGGCCGGGTCCATCGGACGGGTGATGTCGAACGCACCGGCGAAGCGGGTGGTGCCCACGCCGTCGGTGTGCACGCCAATCTTGTCCAGCGAGCGCGCCAGGTTCGGAATCATGCCGAAGATGCCGATCGAACCGGTGATGGTCGACGGGTCAGCGTAGATCTTGTCGGCATTCATGCTGATCCAGTAACCGCCCGATGCGGCCAGATCACCCATCGACACCACTACCGGCTTGCCAGCCGCCTTCAGCGCGACCACCTCACGGCGGATCTGCTCGGAGGCGAACACTTCGCCACCCGGCGAGTCCACACGCAGCACGACGGCCTTCACGTCCTTGTCTTCGCGGGCTTCGCGCAGCAGGGCCGAAGTCGATTCGCCGCCCACGCGCCCGGCCGGCAGGTCGCCGCCAGCGATTTCACCGGCCGCCACCACCACTGCCACCTGCGGACGCGAGTCCACCGGCGAACGACGCAGGTCCAGCTGAGTCAGGTAGTCGCCCAGGGTGATGTTGCGGAAACCGCCGTCGGCGTCTTCGTCGGCCACGCCGCGATCGGCGAGCAGGTCTTCCACTTCCTCACGGGTCTTCAGACCGTCCACCAGCTTCTGCTGCAGGGCGAACTTGGCGAGGTCACCACCCGCAGCAGCGACGCCTTCGGGCAGCGTGTCGATGCCGGCGGCCAGCTGCGCGGCGTCGAGCTTGCGCGCCTTGGCCACGTCGGCCAGGTAGCGCTGCCACACGTCGTTCATCCAGAACAGGTCGGCTTCCTTGGCCTGCGGCGAGGCGGCATCCAGCACGTAGGGCTCGGCGGCGGACTTGTACTCACCCACCTTGAACAGGTGCACATCCACGCCCAGCTTGTCCTGCAGGCCGGCGCGGAAGTACTGGCGGTAACGTCCCAGGCCTTCCAGCACCAGTCCGCCCATCGGGTCCAGATAGACCTCGTTGGCCTGCGCGGCCAGCAGGTACTGCCACTGGCTCATGCCATCGCTGTAAGCGACGATCTGCTTGCCCGAGCCACGCAGTTCCTGCAACGCGGCGGCGACTTCACGCATGGACGCAAAGCCGCTCGGCTGCAGCTTGTCCAGCTGCAGCACTACGCGTTCGATCTTCTTGTCCTGGCGTGCGGCATCGATGCCACGCACCAGGTCGCGCAGCTGGATCTCCTCGGCGGCGTTGTCGCCGACCGCCTTGGCCAGCGCGCGGCTGAGCGGGTCGGCCGTGTACTGCTCGACCAGCTTGCCTTCCGGCGCGATCACCAGCGTGGTGCGGTCCTGCAGGCCACGGTTGGAACCGGCACTCTTGCCGGCCGCCACGACGAACATGACAAGCACCAGCAGCAGCAGACCGAAGAACACCAGGTTCAGGATCAGCCGGCGGGTAAAGTTCATCACATCCCACAGCCCGATGAAGAAGCTGGCTACGGGGTTGCGACGCACAGGTTGGTTCATGGGGAAACTCCAGTTGGCTTCTTGCCGTGGTACCAGCATAGCCGGTGCCGGTCACACCGGCATCGGACACAAGTCAGGGTGCCCTGCGTGGGGGCGGATCACACCGTTGCGACAGGGCCGTTTCCGACACGGCGACTGCTGACCCGCAGCCGCATCGCCATCAGGATCGCGGCCGCGGTCAGGCCCAGGATCAGGCCCAGCCACATGCCCTGCGG
>JAEXNZ010000218.1 GCA_023439425.1 Pseudomonadota bacterium | reverse complement strand
GGCGAGCCCGATCGTGGTCGGTTCGCCCAGCTTCAGGTTGTTGAGATCCTGCCCGGTGCCATCCAGAAACGCGTAGAACAGGTATTCATGAGGATTGCTGCGATTCTGCAGCAACGGCACGGAGAGCTGTGCCATCTGCTCACGCAGCGATTGTTGAAGCCGAAGATCTTCTGCGCTGGCGGGACGGCTTCCGGTGCTGGAGTTCAGCTCACCCATGGGGTCCTTCCTTTGGCTCAGTAGGTATACGTCTTGACCAGAACGGGGTCTCTACGCACCGCGGACAGCGGATTGCCCGGCATCTGTAGATGTCGGGTTGGAACGAACGCCTTCATGTAAACGCGGAGCGTGCGGTCATCCACTTCAAGCAGAATGGCGGGATTCACGCTGATCTGGCCGTTCGGTACTTCGGCCACCTCTTCCCGCGGCACGTAGTGCCGGACGAGTTCGTCGGCGAATATCTGACCGATATCAATCTCGGCCTGATGCGAGCTGCCGTCCTTGGATGTCCATGCAACCCTTGCCGGCGGCGGGAAATTGCGGATTCCGCCATGCCCACCATTCCAGTCCTTGAGATGATCGGGGCCATAGGAGGCACTGGACGGTGCTGGCTTGTCGGATCCGTGATGCACGCCGTCGTAAACAACGTCGCAGGACACCGTGTCGAAGCATCGCGCAGAAAATGTGTGCTTGTCGAAGCGCAGCGGCCATGCGGGAGCCTTCTCGTTCATCGCTGCCGCCTTCGCAGGATCGCCGGCCGGGGCCAGTTCTCCGCTCGTCAGCACCGGTGTCTCCGGGTAGGTGTATCGCGCGTGTGACATGGGCGCACTCTCCTGGATCTGTGTCGTTGCGGGTTCCGCGCTCCCGCTGGTAGCGCAGGCGGACAGGGCCAGGCTGGTCACCGCAGCCATCTGCATGGGAAGTCTGCGCATGGGTGTTCCTCCCCCTGGTTCGGGCCCTGGCGGGCTGAATGGTTACCGACGTTATCACAGGTCACGGGCGTTGACCGACAGGCAGGGTATTAACTGCCAATCACGACACATTGCGTCACGATGGGCGATGATGCGGATCTCGAATTCGTTACGCAGGAGACTTCAGCATGATGCGTCGCACCTTCGACCGCTTCCGGAACTCACGCTCGTCCAGCGCTGCGTTCGCCATCACCCTGATACTCGGTGTGGCGGCTGGCGCTGCCTCCGCGCGTGATGTCGGGGTCCCCGGCACCGCTTGGCAGACGCTGCAGACGACCGGCAGCGCGCAGGAGCGCCACGAAAGCTCAGGTGTCGTCATCGGCGATCGCCTCTACGTGGTAGGCGGTCGTGGCGATCGTGCGTTGCAGGCACTGGACTTGAGTACGCGGAAATGGAGCACCTTGGCGACGCCATCGCTGGAGGTACATCACGCACAGGCGGTTGCGCATGCTGGGAAGTTGCTGATCATCACCGGATTCACCGGTGGATTCCCGGATGAGAGACCACTTGCCAACATACTCATCTACGACCCGAAGGTGGATCGCTGGACGGCCGGCGCGTCCATTCCAGAAGCGCGCCGCCGTGGCGCCGCAGGTGTAGCGATTGAAGGCGACATCGCCTACGTGGTCGGCGGCAATGCCAAGGGCCACAACAATGGCTATGTCCGCTGGGCCGACGCCTTCAACATCGCGACTGGCGAATGGAAGGTACTGGCCGACGCCCCGAATGCGCGTGATCATTTCCACGCGGTGGCGGTCAACGGTCGCGTCTATGCGGCGGCCGGCCGGGAGTCATCACACAACACCGGTGAGTCGTTCTCCAGAACGGTGAAGCCGGTGGATGTCTACGATATCGCCACCAACACCTGGCGCACCCTGCCCTCGCCCATTCCGACCCCGCGCGCCGGCACATCGGCGGTGGCGGCCGCTGGAAAAGTGCTCGTGATGGGGGGCGAGAGCGGGAGCCAGACCGAGGCGCACGATGAAGTGGAAGCGCTCGATCCCACGTCTGGTGCCTGGACTGCCCTGCCATCGCTGAGACAGGGGCGTCACGGCTTCCAGGCAGGACAACACGGTGATTCCGTGATCGTCGCGGCGGGCAGCGCCAAGCGGGGCGGCGGCCCAGAACTCAACAGTGTGGAGACGCTTCGCCTCGAACTGGACTGACAAATGCCCTTCACTTGTCGTCAGGTGCCCTCGCCTGGAGGTGCACCACACGCCTGCCATGCAGCCGGGCATCCAGCGAAATCGCGCCCGGCCCCAACAACGCAAGGGCGATGAATACACACAGGTGTACCGCCCAGACTTCCGCCAGTGGCAGTCGTAACAGTGAAAGGAGTGTAATGCCGCACGCAACAAGCGCTGCGACGGTGGTGACCAGGCCGACCAAGAGTGCGAATGCGGTCAGAGTGGCGAGAATGCACACCACCACCGCGACTGCACCGGAGACCTCGAGCGCCAGGACCGTACCGATGAGTGCAAAAGTGCCCGCCAGGCGAAGGAACACCAATCCGACGCCTGCGGTGCCGCCGGGGAATCTGTAAACGTATCCAGTCATGCGCCACGATAGCCCGAAAGGCAGGGGCAGCAAGACTCGAAAGAAGGGTGCCAGCCTATCTGAACGGGGGGTATGATCCGGCTGATGCGGCTCCCTTTGCGCCTAACACTCAGTCTGTTTCTGCTGGTGTCTGCCTGTGCCCATGCCGGCCAGGTAGCCGGCATGAGTCGTTACGTGCACCAACGTTGGCTGGAGGGCAATGACGCACCGGTGCCGGTGGTGTCGATAGCGCAGGGACGGGACGGTTTCATCTGGCTGGCAACGGGGGATGGCTTGTACCGTTTCGACGGCATTCGGTTCGAGCGGATCGACGCCGAGGTGCCCCTGAAAAACGACGCGCCCAGTGCCCTGTTGGCGACCCGGTCCGGCGACATCTGGGTCAGCTTTGAAAGCTCGCATCGGTTCGGCGTGTACCGCAACGGCACACTTCGTCTGGTGAAGGGACCCCCTGCGCCGGACCGGGTGGTCAGCATGGCCGAGGGCGATGACGGCTCGATCTGGGCATTGACGGCCAACTACAACGCGCAGGTTCTTCACCTGAAGAATGGCGCAACCCGGGTATTCGACGCGCGCCATGGCCTGCCCGAAAGCAATGCGTCGCAGGTGCTTGTGGCAGGCGACGGCACGCTGTGGGTATCCGCCAGCGAAGGCGCTGCCTGGCTGCGGCCAGGGGAGGAACGGTTCCAGGTTCTGAATGCGGGGGTGCCCACCCGCCTCTCACAGGACGCGCAGGGCAACATATGGGCGTCGGACCGTACAGGAACGTATGCGTTGCCGGCGGATCCCGCACGCAGCAAGGTAGCCTCCTCTTCCACGCGTTACCCGACGGACGAGCTGGATATCCGCGGAATGCCTGTGTTTGACCGCAAGGGAAACCTGTGGGTGGTCACGCGCTTTCAAGGCGTTCGCCGCTATCAAGCAATGAGCAGCGTGTCTCCGTTGCAGGCGCCTGCAGAGGCCTTCACCACCCAGGACGGTCTGTCTTCCGACATCGTGCACGTCATCTTCGAGGACCGCGAAGGCAATCTCTGGATTGGCACGGAAGGCGGACTGGACCGTCTGAGGGAAGCGGCCTTCGTCCGCGAGCCATCGTTGGCCTCCCCTGCCCGTTTTGGGGACAAGTTGCTCGCCGCCCATGACGGAACGGTCTACATCGCGCAGGCAAACACCGTCTTCCGCATACCTGCAAAAGGGGTTCCCGGGCCAATCATTGAAAACATCGTCGAGCCTGAAGCGCTCTGCGAATCCGCACAAGGGAGTGTCTGGGTAGTTCTGCGCACCGAGGTGCTTGTATGGTCAGAACAAGCTCCGTTGCGGCGGCTGCAGCGTCCCGATCTGGACGCCCGCCACAACATCGCCTATGACTGCGCCTTCGACACCAAGGACGGATTCTGGATGTCGTCCGCTGGCGGTGGCGTGCATGTGCTGCGCAATGGACAGTGGCAGAAGGTGTTCGATGCTGGCAGCGATGCCGCGACCTACCCGACGTCGCTGACCTCCACCCCCAGCGGCGGCATCGCGTTCCAGTCAGGCGAACGACTGATGCGGTATGAAGCAGGGCGCATGTCAACAACGCCGCTGCGCTTTGGCGGCAGCCCGCCGAAGGTGCTCACGCTGCAGACGTCGGAGGGTCATCTATACGCGGCAGGTGCGTTTGGGCTGACGCGTCTGGGGGATAAGGACGGTGTCACCGCCTGGGCCCCCGACATCACACCTGCCAGCCGGATCAATGGCGTGGTCCAGACGCCCGGCGGAGACATGTGGCTGTCCTACCCGCGCATGCTGGCGCGTGTGACCAGGGAGGAGCTGGAACAGGCGTTCGCGAAAGGGGAGCTCGAGCTGCCCGGGTTTTCGCTTGGCCGCGGCGACGGGCTGGCAAGCCGCGCCCATTCGCATTCACAGCGCGCCCTGGTGATGGGCGGAGATGGCCGGCTGTGGATTGCCACCCAGACCGGCACGCTATGGCTGGATCCTGCCGCGTTGGAAAAGAGCGACGTCGCGCCCGGGGTTGTGATCACCGCCTTGAGGGATGGAACGAACGTGCATCGCGATCCCGCCAGCATCAAGCTCCCCGCCGCCACGACCAGGCTCGAGATTGACTACGCGGTGCTTACCTTTTCCGATCCGCAGCGCGCCCAGGTGAAGTATCGCCTGCAGGGTTTCGATCAGAACTGGGTACATCCTGGCCAACGACGCCAAGCGTTCTATACCAACCTGACACCGGGCAGCTACCGCTTTGAAGTCATGGCTGCCAACAGCGATGGCGTCTGGAGCCCAGCCCCTGCATCATTGGACTTCGAGATTCCCAAGACGTTCTTCCAGACCGGCTGGTTCCCGTTGCTGTGCCTTGCGGCGACGCTTCTTGTGCTGTACGCACTGCATCGCCTGCATCTCAGACAAACCTCGAATCAGATCCGGACCCGGCTTGAAGAACGCAACGCCGAGCGGGAACGCATTGCGCGTGAACTTCACGACACCCTTCTGCAGGGGGTGATGGGCCTTGTGCTGCGCTTCCAGGCGGTGGCCAATACGATGCCCAAGGAAACTCCGGTCGCCAGGAAGCTTGACTCAGCGCTGGTGGCGGCCGATGCGGTTGTGACCGAAGCGCGGAACAGCGTCCACGATCTGCGGGGCGCGGACGAAGGTGAGGACCTGCTTACCACGCTCAAGCGCATCGCGGCTGAAACAGCTTTTTCCCCGCCTGTGTCGGTTCGCATGCTGATTGAAGGTCGGCCTCGCCGGCTGCATCCGCTGGTAGCCGAAGAAATCGCCAAGATCGTCAAGGAGGGCCTGTTGAACGTTGCGCATCACGCCCAGGCGAGCGAAGTAGAGATCGCCATCGACTATGCGTCCCGCCACCTGGCGGTCAGGGTGCGCGACGATGGCGTCGGCATTCCCGAGGACGTACTTGAGCAGGGACGAAAGGCGGGCCACTTCGGACTGGTCGGCATGCGGGAGCGCGCGGAGCGGATTGGCGGCATCCTCAACATCATCAGTGTGCGAGGAGATGGCGTCGAACTGACGCTGCTGCTTCCAGGGAAGCTCGCCTATGGCGAACGCCATGCACGCAAAGCTGGCGGGTGGAAACGAATTTTTGGGAGAGAATCCAATGACTGAAAACAACGTACGCGTGCTGGTGGTGGATGATCACCCGGTACTGCGGGCTGGCGTGTGTGCCCTGTTTGAGGACCGCACCGATATCACGATTGTCGGTGAGGCCGACAACGGCCATGACGCCCTTCTCCAGTTCCGGGCGCTGAAGCCGGATGTGGTGCTGATGGATCTTCAGATGCCGGGCAGCAATGGACTGGAAGGCATCACGGCCATCCGCGCGGAGTTTCCCGATGCCCGCATCATCGTATTGACCACCTATCAGGGCGATGCCTCAGCCGTGGCTGCGCTCAAGGCAGGCGCGATGGGCTACCTGCTCAAGAGCGGCCTGCGGACGGAACTGGCGGACGCCGTGCTGAACGTGTCCCGAGGCAAGCGCCATGTGCACCGGGAGGTCGCCGATGAGATCGCGCTGCATGTGGCTGACGGCATGCTGACCGATCGGGAGGTCGCCATTCTGAGGCTGGTGGCCAACGGAAAGGCCAACAAGCAGATCGGGTCTGAGCTGAATCTGACCGAGGCAACGGTCAAGGGACATCTGAAGAGCATCTTCGTCAAGCTGGGCGTGGCCGACCGCACCCATGCCGTCACGATAGCGGCACGGCGCGGCATCATCGACCTGTGACGGCGTCAACTGGACCGGCGTATGGCATCCAGTGAATAGCGGCCGGGCCCGGTGGCGAGCAGAAGCAGGCTTCCACCGGCGATGGACAGGTTCTTGTAGAAATTGACGGTATCGGCGTACTGCTGTGCCCCTTCGGTCGCCCAGTATGGGTGGCCGATCAGTGCGGCCACCAACGCGTAGATCGCAAGCAGGCCTGCTACCGGCCGGGTCCACAGGCCCACCACCAGTGCTGCGCCTGCCCCGAGCTCGATCACGGCGGCCGCCATGGCGGCCAGTTCGCTGGCCGGAACACCCAGCTGATCCATGTAAGCGGTTGTGCCCGACACGTCCATCAGCTTGTTCCAGCCAAACAGCAGAAACAGCGCAGCAAGAAGCAGGCGTGCCAGCAGAATCACGGCATCTTCTGCCTTGCCCAGACCGCGATTGGGTGTAATCCATTCGGTATTCATGTCAGTGTCCGTGTCGGATGGGGGTGGTGAGTACGGTGTCTGTCTTGTCCACGACGAAGACCGCCAGCAGGCTGGCCGGCTCGCTCTTGCTTGCATTGGCGCTGACGTCGTGGCGATCGCCGGGAAGTTCAGTAAAGTTCTGGCCCTTGGTGAAGGTTCGCAGCGGCCCTCCGTTGAGCTGATTCAGGACGGCGCCCTCCAGTACGGTGGCGTAGATCAAAGCGGACTTTGCGTGGTAGTGCGGCGCATTGACACCGCCCGGCTCGTACTCCACCAGGATGCCGCGCACGACCTTGCCCGGCAGGCCGGGCACTTCGTGCTCGTACACCTGGGTGACTTTGGTTCCTTTGTATTCCTGCGCTGCCGCAGATGCGCAGAAAATCGCAGATAGGATCCCCGCAAACGCGAGGTTCAAACGAGTGACGACAGCTCGCTTTCTATTCATCTTAGTATCCTCAAGGGTGGGCGCAGGCGGACGCTGTGCCGCAGGGGGAAACGCGCGACAGCCTGAGCGCGTATCGGCGTGGCGTCGTACCAGAGATGCGTCGGAATACCTTGTTGAAGTGGGCCTGGTCGCAGAACCCAAGTTCGGTGGCGAGACCCGCGAGTTGAACTGCGGGATCCCGCTCCAATGCGGAACGGGCGGCATCAATACGCCGACGCGCCACGTACTCGACGAAGGTCATGCCCATCGACATCGTGAAGCAGCGTGAGAAGTGGTATCGACTTACGCACGCCGCATTTGCCACATCGTCCAGGCGTAATGGAACAAAGAGGTGGTCGTCGATGTAGTGCCGCGCTCGAGCAAGCGCACCGGTCCTCAGCCCTGGGGCGGTGCGGATTGCCATGGAGGGTGCCGCTGCAGGCGTGCGGTGGCTGTGTTCCAAAGTGTTAGACATGGGCCATTCCCAGGCGTTGGACAGGGTTCACGATGGACTGCCTGATCAGAATGGTCGTGCCGCACCGATTACGAATCCCCCGATGGCGCTACTTCAGGCGTCTCGTTCGGAGGGTTGGCGACCCCGCCATCTGGGCGGGGCGGCCGGACACCTGGCCTAGTTACCGGGGATGTCGACGCCCAGCCAGTGGGCGCTCAGTTCCCAAAGCCGTTCAGCCCTGGCAGGGTCGATCGCATAGGGCCGGACCCCCCGCAACAGCTCCGGCTCGACCACAGCGATGTCGCAGTCTTCGCAGTAGACACCACCCTGCCCGTCCAGATCGGGTGCGGTAGCGCACCAGACCGTCGTCGCTGCGCCCTGTTGAACGTTCTTGAGATCGCGCTGAGGGTCGATTACCGCTGATCCATCCGGGTGGATGGCACCGAAAGCACGGATATCCTCCTGGGTGAAATGCTTGGCGAGATTGCCAAGGATGGAACCCGGGTGCACGGCAAACGCACGCACGCCGTCTTGGCGGCCACGGGCATCCAGCGCCACGGCAAAGAGGCTGTTTGCGGTCTTGGACTGACCATAGGCCTGCATGCGGTCGTAGGGGCGTTGATGGTAGTCAACGTCATCGAAGTGAATGTCACTCAGCATGTGGCCGCGAGACGAGAGCACCACCGCACGGGCGCCGCGCGCGGCGACCAGCGCGGGCCAGAGCCGGCAGACAAGGCGGAAGTGGCCGAGATGGTTGGTTGCAAACTGTCCTTCGTGCCCGTTCACGTCACGGAACAGCGGTGGTGCCATGATGCCTGCGCTGAGCACTAGCAGGTGAAGTGGTTCGCGCCGCGCAAGGATGGCGGCGGAAAAGGCGTCAATGGATGCGTTGTCCAGCAGGTTCAGCGGCATCACCTGTGCCGACGGCACCTCAGCGAGCACCTTGGCCGCGGCACCTTCATCGCGCGCGGGCACAATGACACGAGCGCCCTTCGAAGCAAGAACCCGCGCCGTCTCCAGTCCCAATCCGGAGGCACCACCCGTAATAATGGCAAGGGTGCCGGAACAGTCGATACCCTCGGCGACTTCCTCGGCGCGACTTGCGGGGCCAAAGCGCGTGCCCAGGGGGTGTTGTTGCGTGCTGTGGTTGTTCATGGGAGGCTCCTGGTTGAAGCACACAGGATGTCAATGAAGACACCCCTACCCCATACTGGATCGTCTCATTTCATGTCGCGAACGTCTCATGCGCACGCCTGAGGATCCCCTGTCGCAGGTGTTGTTTGTTGCCGAAGCCCAGGCAGCGGTGTCCACCGGATTGGCGGCGCGCGGGGCCTGGGCTTTGAGCGTGTCACCTGCTCAAGTGCTGAAGTGCAATGTGGTTCGAACCGGACAATGCTGGCTGGATGCAGGCGGCGCGCAGTGGCTGCTTGAAGCGGGAGATTGCTTCCTTGTTGCGCCAGGTCACGCGTTTGTTCTGGGCTCAGATCTGTCGCTGCCGTCGATTCCAGCCGAGCAGGTGTTCGCAGGGTCTGGTTCTGCCCCGTTCGCCAGACTCGATGGAGGTGCGGGCGCTGACTTCCTAAGCCTGGGCGGGCGAATGGAGCTTCCCGCTTCCGCCGAACTGTTGACCTCGGCACTGCCGGTCGTAGCGGTTCTGCGATCAGACAGCCAGGCGGCCCAGCGCATCGGCTGGCTTCTGGATCGCCTTGAGGAGGAGTCCACCCATATATCACCCGGACGCGCAGCGGTGTCCTCGGCGCTCATGCAATTGGTGTTCATCGAACTCTTTCGTGGGCTCCCCCACGTGCAGACAGGTGGCTGGCTGGCTGCGTTGGCTGATCCGCGCCTGGGGCCCGCCTTGCAGGCCATCCATCGTGAGCCGGGCAGATCGTGGAAAGTGAGCGATCTGGCGGACGTCGCCAGCTTGTCCCGATCACGCTTCGCACGCCGGTTTCATGATGTGGTCGGGCGCTCGCCCATGGATTATGTACTGCACTGGCGCATGGCGCTTGCAACGCGTCGGCTTGCCGAGCCCGGCAGTACCGTCGCCGAAGTAGCAGAAGCACTGGGGTACAGCACCGAAAGCGCATTTGGTGCTGCGTACCGGCGCGCTACAGGCCATTCGCCACGCGGCCAGCGCATTTCGCGCTGACGGTCGCGCAAACAATTTCTATTTCCGCTGCATCTGCCGGCGGATAGTCGCCCTGTCACCACGAACAGGGCCTACGCAATGAGCGACGTTGATGATCCCACACTCGCCAATCCGGGCCGCCGCGACGTGATGGCGCTCGGTGCAGGCGTTGCGACCTTGATGATGGTCGGTGCACTGCCGTTCTTCTCTGCTGCCTCCCCCGGCTCTCCCTCCCCCACGATTGGAGACGATGTCATGTCAAGTGTCACCACGAAAGACGGTGTGGAAATCTTCTACAAGGACTGGGGCCCGCGCTCCGGCCAGCCGATCGTGTTCCATCACGGCTGGCCGCTGAGCAGCGACGAATGGGACACCCAGATGCTGTTCTTCATCAGCCACGGCTATCGGGTCATTGCCCACGACCGCCGCGGGCATGGGCGCTCGTCGCAGGTAAGTGAGGGCCATGACATGGACCATTACGCGGACGATGCCCTCGCGGTGGTGGAACACCTGGATCTGCGCAATGCGGTCCACGTCGGGCATTCCACGGGCGGCGGCGAGGCGCTTCACTATGTCGCGCGGCATGGCCAGAAGCAGGGACGTGTCGCGAAGCTGGTATTGATCGGCGCGGTTCCTCCCACCATGCTCAAGAGCGCCGCTTACCCTGGCGGGCTGCCGATGGAAGTGTTCGATGGGTTCCGCAGTGCCCTGGCCGCCAATCGTGCGCAGTACTACGTGGATCTTCCGGCTGGCCCCTTCTACGGCTTCAACCGCCCGGGCGCGAAGACCATTCCCGGCGTGGTGCAGAACTGGTGGCGCCAGGGCATGGCCGGCGGGGCCAAGGCGCATTACGACGGAATCAAGGCATTTTCGGAAACGGACTTCACTGAAGACCTGAAATCCGTGACCGTGCCGGCGTTCGTCATGCACGGCGACGACGACCAGGTTGTCCCGATCGGCAACTCCGCGCCGCTCTCGGCCAAGCTCCTGAAGAACGCGAAGCTGAAGATCTACCCGGGGTATCCGCATGGGATGTGCATGACCCATGCGGACGTCGTCAATGCGGATCTGCTCGCGTTCATCAAGAGCTGAGCTGCAGCGGACGCTACTTGCCCGCTGGAATCTTGATCGCCTTGACGTTGACGAACTCCTTCAAGCCCTCCGGCCCGTGCTCCCGCCCGTAGCCGGAGGCTTTCACCCCGCCGAAAGGCATGGTCGGGGACGCAACGTCGAAGCTGTTGATGCAGACCATGCCCGTGTCGAAGAACTTGCTGGCCAATTCGCGGGCACGAGTCACATCGCGGCTGAAGATGCCACCGCCCAGGCCGTAACGGCTGTCGTTGGCGATGCGCATGGCGTCCTCATCGTCCTTGGCGCGGATGATGGCAGCGGCCGGGCCGAACAGTTCGTCCGCGTAGGCGACCTGGCCGGGCGTCACGTCGGCCAGCACTGTCGCCGGGTAGAACCAGCCTGTGCGGTCCGGAACCTCGCCGCCGACCAGCAGGCGTGCACCCTGTGAGACGCTTTTGCTGACCTGCTCGTGCAGCTTGTCCCGCTGTGCCTCGGAGACCATGGGGCCGAGCTGCGTGCCTTCGGCATTCGGGTCGCCCATCTTGATGGCTTCGAATTTCCTTGCGTAGGCGCTGACGAACGTGTCGTAGTTCTTTTCAGTGACAATGAAGCGCTTGGCGTTGACGCAGGTCTGGCCGTTGTTGAACAGGCGGCCTTTGACGCAGGTGTCCACGGCCAGCTCCAGATCGGCATCGTCGAGCACAAGGTAGGCATCGTTGGAGCCCAGCTCCAGCACGGTCTTCTTCAGCGCCTCTGCTGCCTTGGCCGCCACGGTGCGCCCTGCTGCCTCGCTGCCGGTGAGGGTGACGGCACGGACCAGGTCGTTCTCCACGATGGCGTTGGACTGGTCGTGGCTGATCAGCAGTACCCCGAACAGGCCCTTGGGCAGCCCGGCACCCTCATAGATGTCCCGCAACAGCAGGCCGCTGCCGGTGCAGCTTTCAGCATGCTTGAGCAGCACGCCATTACCGGCCATCAGGCTGGCGATGGAGTAGCGGATGGCCTGGTACGCGGGGAAGTTCCACGGTTGGATGCCGTAGACCACGCCAATCGGGGAATGGGTGACGATGCCGGTGGCCCCTTCCACCTTGCGTTCTTCATCCGCCAGCACCGTTGGACCCTGCTGGGCAGTGTAGTCGCAGATGGCGGCACACAGATCCACCTCGGTACGGCTGTCCTTAATCAGTTTCCCGACCTCGTTGGTCATGAGCTGGGCGAATTCTTCCTTCCGGTCCCGCAACGCCTTGGCGATCGCGGCGACAACCTTGGCGCGCTCATCCAAACTGCGCAGGCGCCACTGCAGGTAGGCGTCGTGGCTGGCCTTGACCACGGCGGTGGCTTCTTCATCAGACATGTAGTCATACTTGGCCAGCACCTCCTCTGTCAGCGGGTTGATGGTGGTGAGCTGCTTCTTCGACATGAACAAAATCCTTCGCTTTGGGGGGGAGAGGTAGGAGCGCGGCAGGCGCTACAGATGAGCTTTGCGGTGGCGTTCCAGCGTCGGCTCCACGTCTGTCAGGGCGCGTAGCACCTCGCGTTGCCAGTCACCCGGCTGCAGTCGACGCACCGCGGAGTGGGCGGCGCACACGGCCGGGGTGTCGGCCCATTGCGTGGCCAGGGTCCGTGCCCAGCTGGCGAATGCATCGGCTGCTTCTGGCGCAGGCTTGAGCGCCTTGCCCAGCATGGGATGGAACTTCAGTCGCGACTGCGGCAGCAGCTTCCCCAACCAGCCTGGAGCCGCCAGCACGTTCAGGGTGTCATCCACATGCACGATGCCGGTGCGGCGATGGCGGACCAGCACCGAGGCGGCGTGGACCTTGTCGTCAGAAGTGACAAGGTCCAGACCGGCGGGAAGGGAGAAATCCAGATCCTCCTGGAAC
>JAEXNZ010000051.1 GCA_023439425.1 Pseudomonadota bacterium | reverse complement strand
CTTGGGGTCGATGCCGTAGTCCTCGTCTCCCATCAGCGCCTCCCCGGAAAGTTTCAGCAGGATGCGGCGATAGGTGAGATTGGACATGACGGCCTCTGGGTGCGTGGAAAACGCGGGAATTCTACTGGATGCGGCGTCAACCGGCGTAGAAATTTTGATGCGTCGCGGCAGCCTTCGCCGCGACGCCTTCCAGACCAGTTCAGGCGGGCGCGGTATCCGGGGACCGGGCGATGACCCGGTTGCGGCCCAGGCTCTTGGATCGATAAAGAACGTCGTCAGCTGCCTTCAGCAGGTCCTGGACCTCGGCGAAGCGCTCATAGCCGCCCTGGGTGGCGACCCCGGCCGAGAAGGTGATGTACAGCGGGCTGCCGCCGACGTCGGCCATGGGCGTGTTGACGATGTTGGCCAGCACCCGACGGATCACCTCCAGCGCCACTGCTTCGGTGGTGTTGGGCAGCAGCGCGATGAACTCCTCACCGCCAAAGCGCGCCACGGTGTCGCTGCTGCGCAGCTGTTCCTGCAGCTTTGAGGCAAAGCTGCGCAGCACTTCGTCGCCCAGCAGATGGCCGTGGGCGTCGTTGACCTTCTTGAAGTCGTCCAGGTCGATGAAGGCCACCGACAGCGGCCAGCCGTGTCGGGTGGCGCGGTTGAATTCCTGCTCCAGCACAGCTTCGAGCTGGCGGCGGTTGAGTACGCCGGTGAGGGCATCGCGGTGGGCCTGCTCGGCCAGGCGGTTGGCGCGGGCCTCGAACTCGTCGGCGCGCTGCCGGGCCATGGCCGCGTCCTGCATTTCACGCAGGTTGCGCAGGGTGGCCAGCTCCTGGGCGTGATCGATCAGCTGCTGCACGCGCAGCGGTGAGGTCAGGGTGGTTTCGAACAGGGCTCCGATATCGGGCAGGGCCTCGCTGATCCGAGCCAGCACCTGGTCGAACTGGGCGCTGTCCAGCTGCAGGGTGTCGTGGACACGCTGCAGGGCCTGTTCGCGCGCCGTGTCGGCGTCGGTGCCCAGCCAGATGTCGGCGACCGCGCCGGACACGGCCACGCAGGCCTGGAACTTGTCTTCGGTGGCCTCGGGCGATTCGCTGCGGGCGATGGCGTCGACCAGGTAGCGGGGCAGGTCCCACTGCTCGGCCATCCAGGCGCCGACCTCGGCGTGGGTGCAGTCCAGCTGCTCACGCTCCAGGGCCAGCAGCTGGTCGTTGTCGGCCGCAGCGCGCAGCACCGGCAGGTAGCGGTCCGGCTCGCTCTGGGCCAGGACCAGAATGCCGATGTCCTGCAGCAGGCCCGCCAGCATCAGCTCCTCGGCCTTGCGCAGACCGCGCGCCTGGCCGAGCAGGCTGGCCGCCAGCGCGCTGAGGATGCTGCGTCGCCAGGCGCGCTCGCGCACGTCCTGGCCCTGGCCGGGGGCGGTCAGGTCGCGGGTGACGGTGAAGCCGAGGGCCAGGCTGACGGTGGCGTTGAGGCCGAGCATGGTCAGCGCCTGGCCGAGGTTTTCAATCCGGCGGCGGCTGGCGTACAGCGGCGAATTGGCGATGCGCAGCATGCGCGCGCTCAACGCCATGTCGATGCCGATGATATCGGCAGCGGTGGTGATGTCCGCTTCCGGGTTCTGGGCCAGCTCGATGATGCGCAGGGCAATTCCGGGCGGCGAGGGCAGGTTGCGGCAGAGCGCCAGGGCGGCAGTCAGCTCGGGAGACATGGCAGGAACACTGAAATGATGTGGCAAGAATACATGGAGTACGTCACAGATTTGAGCTGTAGTGCTTGCCATGTCCGAAAACGTGAGGTTCGTCACCCTGGTTTGAGGCAAGGGTGGCCTCCTGATCTCTTTGGTACCACATCCGCCCAACCTGTACCATGCGCGCACTCACTTAAAAGGAAGTTGCTGCCCATGGCTGTGAAGTCGCTCAAGGAATTCCTGGCTGCCACGCAGGAAAAGGATCTCAGTTCGGATGCGTTCGAGCTGGAGAGTCCGTACATGCTGGAGGTCCGGGTGGACGGCCGGGTCTGGGCCAAGTCGGGCGCGATGGTGGCACGCAAGGGTGCGGTCAAGTTCACCCGCGAAGGGGTGCTGGAGCGCGGCGTGGGCAACCTGCTGAAGAAGCTGGCCACGGGCGAGGGCCTGCGCCTGATGAAGGCTGAAGGGCAGGGCCGGGTCTACCTGGCCGACATGGGCAAGAAGATCACCCTGCTGCGCCTGGAGGGCGACTCGGTGTTCGTCAACGGCAATGATGTGCTGGCCTTCGAAGACGGCATCGATTCGCAGATCACGATGATGCGCAAGGTGGCAGGCATGATGGCAGGCGGTCTGTTCAACATCCGCCTCAGCGGCCAAGGCATCGTGGCAATCACCTCGCACTACGAGCCGATGACCCTGCCGGTCAGCGCGCAGACCGGCCCGATCTTCACCGACCCGAATTCGACCGTGGCCTGGTCGGGCACGCTCACCCCCGAGGTTGTCACCGACATCTCGCTGGGCACCCTGCTGGGCCGCGGCTCGGGCGAAAGCCTGCAGCTGAAGTTCGCCGGCGAAGGCTGGGTGGTCGTGCAGCCCTACGAAGAAGTGACCTTCCAGACCAAGCCCTGATTGCCTGCTCGCATTCGACGCGCTACGTAGAGCCGGGCTCGCCCGACTGCTGTTGGCTTTTGGCGAACAGCCGGTGGTCATCGGTTCACTGGTTTTGGCGGATCGGGATGGGCGTTCCGGGGGACGCTGCAAGTACGTCCATGTAAGCTCGATCGCCGCATCCATGCGGCTCACGCCCCCTCCA
>JAEXNZ010000035.1 GCA_023439425.1 Pseudomonadota bacterium | reverse complement strand
AAAGGGTGGGCACCTACCGAGTGGGGGCTCCCCATAAAACCGCCGCAGATGCGCGGCCACCGCCGGCATCTCCTGCGCCAACAAGTCAGGCGCGGAAAAGTGATACTCCGTCGCCACCGCGAAGAACTCATCCGGCGCCTCCGCCCCGTACGGGTCGATCACCGTCTCTTCGTCCGCATCCACCTGCGCGCACAGCGCATCGAATGCGGCTTGGAAATCCGCCGCCCATTGCTGCTGCCACTCGCGCGGCAGCGGCGGAGTGCCGTCCAGCACGCCGTCCAGCATGTCGATCCGGTGCGCCATCTCATGCACCACCACGCACGCCCCCTCATGCGGGTGCGCCAGCTCGGCCTGCACGTCGTGCCAGGACAGCAGCAGCGGCCCGGTGTGCGACACCTGGCCGATGGCATCTTCTTCCCACTCGTGCAGCACGCCGTCTTCGTCGACCTCGCTCTGCGGCACCACGAAGCCTTCCGGGTACACCAGCACCTGCGACCAGCCCTGCAGGCCGACCTCGCCCAGCTTCAGTAGCGGCAGGCAGCACAGTGCCGCAATCAACACCGCATCGCGCTCCTGCAGCACCAGTCCACCGACCGGCGTGATGGTCTTGCCATGCAGAAACGCCGCGCTCAGTTCGCGCAGCCGCGCACGATCGGCGTCGGGTAGCCCACGCAGCCACGCGGTGCGCTGGCAGGTGTGTTGCCAATGTTCATCAGGAATGGGGCGCGGACCGGGCCGCAACCACTGCAGCAACGACTGGATCAGCGGAACATGCCCGGCAGGAAGCTGTGCCACTTCGGCGCACGCAGGCGCGGCAGCACGTCGTCGTCGCCACCGCCGCCGGTGCTGCCGGCCGGGGAGACGCTGGGCTTGTTGCTGGACGGCGCGCTGTTGGCCGGCGGGTTGGCCGGCGTGGTGCGCTCGGCTTCCGCCGTGGAATACACACAGCCGCCCCGGCCCTGGTGGGTCAGCGCATCGGAAGCCTGCGCGGCCATCGGGGCCGTCAGCAGAAGCAGGCAATGGGCGAACAGGCGCATCGTCGACATCCGGTGGGGCGGGTGGGGTAATTTTCGATTCTAGCCCGATTCTGGTCCCGGTTTGGAAGCCATGGCGGGCGCGGCCCGGCGCTTTCCCGCATAATTTTCCCGATTCTCCGATGGACACCGCCGTGGACGACCGCCAACTGCTGGCCAAACTGAGTGCCGGGCGCTTGTCCGGCGACGCGCTGGCCCGCGAGCTGGGCCAGACCCGCGCCGCAATCTGGAAGCGAATTCAAGGACTTAGAGCGGCCGGCATCGAGATCGACGGCCGCGCCGGTGACGGCTACCAGCTGCAGCAGCCGGTCGAACTGCTGGATGCGGCGGCCATCGCCGCCGGGCTGCCGGCTGCGCTGGCCCCTCTGCTGAACGACCTGCAGGTCGCCTGGAACGTCGGCTCCACCAACACCGAATTGTTGCGGTGCAGCGCGCCGCAGCGCGGCTCGGCCGTGCTGCTGGCGGAGCGCCAGACCAGCGGCCGCGGTCGCCGTGGCCGCGAATGGGCCTCGCCGCTGGCCGCGCACATCTATCTGTCGGTGCTGCGCGGCTTCGCTGGCGGGCTGTCACGCCTGGGCGGGCTGAGCCTGGTCGCCGGGGTGGCCGTGGCCGAGGCGCTGCAGGCACTGGGCGTGAAAGACGTGGCCCTGAAGTGGCCCAACGATATTGTGGTCAACGGGCACAAGCTGGGTGGCCTGCTGGTGGAGGGCGGCGGTGAGTTCGCCGGCCCGGCGCGGGCGGTGATCGGGCTGGGCATCAATGTGCGCATGCCGCCGGCCTTCGCCGCGCAGATCACCCAGCCGTGGACCGACCTGACCACGCTGATGGGCGGCGAGGTCAGCCGCAACGCCGTCGTCACCGGGCTGCTGGCACATCTGCTGCCGGCGCTGGAGCTGTTCGAGCAGGACGGGCTGGCTCCGTTCCTGGCCCGCTACGCCGCGCTCGACAGCCTGGCCGGGCGCACGGTGCGGGTGGAAGACGGCGGCACATGGCACGAAGGACAGGCCCTGGGCCTGGCCGAGGACGGTGCGCTGCGCGTGCGCATCGAGGGTGTGGAGCGGGTGTTCCATGCCGGGGAAGTCAGCGTGAGGGCGCAATGAGCGATTGGTTGTTCGACCTGGGGAACTCCCGTTTCAAATTCGCGCCGCTGCAGGGCGTGCGCGCCGGCGACGTGCAGGCGTGGCCGCACGGGGCCGAAGCCATGCCCGCGCAGGAGATCGACAACCTGCCGACCGGTGACATCGCCTACGTGGCCAGCGTGGCCGCACCCGCGCTCACTGCAGGCATGCAGGCGGTGCTGGCGCAGCGTTTCAAACTGGTGCGCGTGGCCCGCACCGAGGCCGAATTCGCCGGCCTGCGCATTGCCTATGCCGACCCTGCGAAGTTCGGCGTGGACCGTTACCTGGCCCTGCTGGCCGTTGCCGGCCGCCGCGACCCGGTGGTGGTGGCGGGCGTGGGTACCGCGCTCACCATCGACCTGCTGGATGGGCACGGCCAGCACCACGGCGGACGCATTGCCGCCTCGCCGACCACCATGCGCGAAGCCCTGCACGCACGTGCGGTGCAGTTGCCCGCCAGCGGTGGGCAGTACAGCGAGTTCGCCAACGACACCGCCGATGCGCTGGCGTCCGGCTGCGACGGTGCCGCCGTGGCGCTGATTGAACGCAGCCGCGAACGCGCGGCCGACGTGCTGGGCACGCGCCCCGCGCTGCTGATTCACGGCGGCGGCGCACCGGCACTGATGCCGTTGCTGCCCGACGCGCAGTTCCATCCCGCACTGGTGCTGGACGGTCTCGCGCGCTGGGCCGTGCATCAGCCACCGGCGGCACTGTAGGATCGAGCGCATGCTGACCCGTGCCCTGATCGTCGTTCTGGCCATTCTCAATGTAGGTGTCGCGCTGTGGTGGATGCTGCGCGGCGAACCCGTGCCCGCCCCGGTGCAAGCACCGGCCGGGGTGGCCCGCCTGCAGTTCCTGGATACCCCGCCCGCCGCAGCTGCCGCGCCGATAGCGGCCGCGACGAACGCCGCCTCGACGGCACCGCTGACCGATGCCACGGCCGCGCCGTCTGCACCCTCTGCTTCGACGGCGACCCCCACCGCACCGGCCGCCACCACCCCGGTTGCGCCCCCGGCGGCACCGCCCGTGGCCGCCGCGCCCACGCCTGCACCTGCCGCGCCTACACCCGCACCCGCGCAGTGCCTCAGCCTCGGCCCGTTCACCAGCCGTGACACCGCCATCGCCGCCCAGATCAAGGCCGGCGACCTGCTGCAGCGCTCACGCCTGCGCGAAGTGCCCAATGCCGGGGCCAGCACCTACCGGGTGATGATGCCGGCCTCGGCCAGCCGCGAAGAGGCCCAGGCCCTGGTCAAGCGGATTGCCGCCGCCGGCATTAGCGACTACTACATCCTCGGCCAGGGCGAAGACGCCAACGCCATCGCGCTGGGCCAGTACCGGAACCGGGAAGGGGCCGAACGGCGCATGGCCGCGCTCAGCGCCGCCGGATTCAACGCCCGGCTGGTCGCCAGCGGCGGCGACGGCAGCGCCCAATGGTGGGTAGATGCGACATTGGCTGACGCAGCCAGCCCCAATGCAGCCCGCCAGCGCAGCGGGGCCGCACAACAGCGCTCGCTGGAATGCGCCCGCCTGCGTTAGAATCGCCGTCCGCGCCGGATTCGGCGCGCATCATGCCTGTGCCGGCATAGCTCAGTTGGTAGAGCAACCGCCTTGTAAGCGGTAGGTCCCCAGTTCGAATCCGGGTGTCGGCACCACTTAATTCGTCTCAGCGTACCGATACGACAACAGCGACTTCACCAGGAACGTCACCTGGGTCGCCGAACGCGCGTCCACCCGCATCACCGGCAACCGATGCCCGGCGTCAAACAGCGCATTGCGGAATTCGGGAATCTGCAGCGCCGGATACTCATCCGAACGGGTAACCCCCACCGCCAGACTCGCCTCCGGTGCAATCCGCGAAAATTCCTGCAGCAGCTCCACCGTGGACTCCACTGCTTCCGGATGACCGGCGCTGACCAGCACGATCACGCCCAGTGCGCCTTCACACACCATCGGCCACATGAAATCCAGGTAGCGCTGGCCCGGCACGCCGTACACATGCAGCAGTTCGCCGTCGTCCAGTTCAATCGAGCTGTAATCCAGCGCGACGGTGGTTTCCACCTTGTCGCCGACCGTGTCACCGCTGAGCGGCATTTCGGTGCTGACCGGCTCGATATCGGAAATCGCACGCACTGCCGTGGTCTTGCCGGCACCCATGCTGCCGACGAACACCAGCTTGTTGGCGGGCAGGCTCATCACGCACCCCCTTGGAACAGGTTCAGGCCGAAGCGGCGCGCCACCCACGAGAAGAAACGTGAGTCGCTGGCGTCTTTACGGCGGGTGGGGCTGGGCACGGCGGCATCCTGGTTCAGAGCGAGGCCACTGGCAACAGCAGCACAGAAGAGCGATTCCACCGTGTTACGCGGCAGATGGCAAGCCGCCGCCAGTGCAGCCGGCTGCCACGGGCGGGCATGCAGGCTGGCAATCGCAAGCAGCCAACCCGCAGGCACGTCGTCGGCATGCAGGTCGGGCCAGTGCCGCAATTTCAGCGTCGGTGGCGTATCCAGTGCCGGCAGCAGCTCCGGACGGTAGCGCGCGAGCGCGAAATACAGCGCCTCGAAGGAGTGTCGCTGCGGCAGGCGGTAGGTGTACTGGTGCTGGAAGGTGGCCGCGTCAACGACTTCCGACGACCACGTAGTGTCATCCAGCTGCGCGATCAGCTCGGCCAGCGTCAGCGAGGCGGGCAGGGCGATGCTGCGCGTGCTGGTATCGACCGCTGCACTGATGCCACCCCGCTGCAGCAGATGAAGATCCGCGCTGGCCGGCATCTGCGCCAGGCGTAGCAGTTTGGGCACGCCGGGCGAGGGGCGCTCCGCAGCCGCGACCGGCGCATTGAGCAGCAGGCTCGACAGCTGTTCGTTGATGTCGCGCACGGTGGCACCGTGCGGCAGGCGGCCGGAAGCGGCGTCGGCGTAGCGACGCGCGATCGACAGCATCGGCACGTTGGACGCGTTCGCTTCGCTGAGCGTGCGGGCGGCGTCGGCATGGTCCAGGCCGATCACCAGCAGGTCGGCATCGCCGCTCCAGGGGACCAGCTGCACGTCCATGCGCTCAGCCAGCAGCATCGAACAGGCCAGCTTCAAGCGGGTCTGATGCAGCACATCCAGACCGGCGGCGGCCACGCGGAAACTACGAAGGGGGGTATTCATCGGGACAGGTCGCGCGGCCCGCGCGCAGCGCCCGCAAGCGGGTGCCACACGCGTGGGGCCTCAGGCGATCAGCTGAAGTCCAGGGTCTTTTCCATGGCCTTCAGTTCGTGGCGCGACATCGCCAGGTTGGCCTTGCTGCGGTCCATGATCACGTACAGGAACAGCATCGGATTGCTTTCCAGCGGACGGATCAGGTGGTACTGGGTATCCAGGGTGATCAGGATGTCTTCGATCGAATCGGACAGACCCAGCGAGGTTGCCACGCGACGCTTGGCGCGCACCACTTCGGTGTTGCCGGCCGCCGCCAGTTCCAGGTTGATGTTGCCGCCGCCCGCCATGGCCAGGGCCATGCCGCTGTCACCGTCAACGAGGGCCGCGCCAACGAAACCGGCGAGGGAGTTCAGCTTTTCAAGCGAATGATTCGGCATACGACAAATCCTTTTTGCTCAGACACAGGGGGCAGCAGACAGACGTCTGCCGGTAGGACACAACAAAAATGAAAAAGGTCAGCCTGCGCGTGGCGGCAGCAGGGCGTGCAGGCGTCCGGCGCATTCGCGCGCATGGAACAGCAGCACCGCCATGTTGACGTCGTGGCTGGCAACAGCGGTGAGGGTCAGTGGCTTGTCAGCGCTGATGCGGATCAGCACCACGTTGCCCAGCTTGGTGCAGATGGTGGCGTAGTCGGCTTCGCTCAGTGCCAGCTCGCGCGAAACGGTTTCGCCCAGGGTGAGGAAGGAATTGGCCATCGCGGCGAGACGGCGACCATCCACGCCCAGCGCCGAATCCTCGGCAACGGCGCGACCGTCGGCGGTCGACAGCATCAGCAGGGTCAGGCCGGACTCGCGTTCGCGGGCCTGGCGGAATGCATCTTCAATGGCGGCGGCGTCATACAGCTGCCGCGCCGGCTGGCTTTCACCACTGGCGTTGCGAACGATCTGATGGATGTTACTGCGCTGCACGTACTGCCCCCTAGAACGACGAACGACAGACCAACCCGTTGCGGGTTAGTCAATCAGCACTGCGAAGAAGTGCGAAATGTATCACGCAGGTGACGTCATCTTGGCTAATGAAAGGTAAATCACACTTCCTCTCACTCAAGTGTCAAACCGTTGACACACAAGGCTTTCACGCTGCGTCGCGGTTCCGCGCAGCGCGTTGGTTGTGGCTATTTCATCACCATCCGCAGGGGTTCGGTGCTGCATCGCCGCGAGTGTGAAAACCATCACATCACTAGACTGAGGGGACTCATTTCACGTGTTCGGAGTCAGCATGAGCAAGCGTCTTCCCCCGGTGTCCCTGATTGGCGTGCCCACCGACGTGGGGGCCGGCCATCGTGGCGCGGGGCTGGGGCCAGAGGCGTTGCGCATTGCCGGATTGGCCCAGGCGCTGGAAGCGCGCGGCGTGAACGTGCGTGATTGCGGCAACCTGGACGGCCCGCGCAATCCGTGGACGGCACCTGAGCAGGGCTATCGGCATCTGGACGAGGTGGTGGCCTGGAACCGCGCGCTGATGGATGCCACCTATGCCGAACTGCAGGACGGGCGCGTGCCGATCATGCTCGGCGGAGACCACTGCCTGAGCATCGGCTCGATCACCGCCGTGGCGCGCTGGTGCCGCGAGCAGGGCCGCAACCTGCGCGTGCTGTGGCTGGATGCACACTCGGATTTCAACACCAGCGACGTTACTCCGTCCGGCAACGTGCACGGCATGCCTGTGGCCTGCCTGTGCGGGCTGGGCCCCGAAGCATTGACCCATCTGGGTGGCAGTGCGCCGGCGATCTCGCCGCAGCAGGTGCACCAGATCGGCATCCGCTCGGTGGATCCGGATGAGAAGCGGCTGATCAAGCAGCACAAGGTCGATGTCTACGACATGCGTTACATCGACGAGGTGGGCATGAAGCGCACGGTGGAAGCGGCGTTGGCCGGCATGGATGCCAACACGCATCTGCACGTGAGCTTCGATGTGGACTTCCTCGACCCCAGCATCGCCCCGGGTGTGGGTACCACGGTGATGGGCGGGGTGAACTACCGCGAGGCCCAGCTGGTGATGGAGATGATCGCCGACACCGGGCAGATGGGCTCGCTGGATATCGTCGAACTCAACCCGCTGCTGGACACCCGCAACATCACCGCGGAAGTGGCCGTGGACCTGGTGGAAAGCCTGTTCGGCAAGTCCACCCTGATGCGCGACTGACCGCATCCAAGGGGTTTCCCTGCGGCCGGCTGAACAATGCCGGTCGCGTGTTCACATTGATTGCACGCGCCAACGGCGAGATTGCATCCACGCGGCGGCGCTGCCGGAAACGGCGGCGAGGTCACCGCGATCAGGAAGACGGGCCCGTGCCCGTCTTACAGGTGGGACCCGATTTGCGGTGCCGTTATTGAACCTTGAGGAGAAGCCCATGAAGCGTGTTATTGCACTGATGCTGTTGTCGATGTTCTCGGTTGCCGTGCTGTCCGGCTGCAATACCGTTGCCGGTGCCGGCAAGGACGTGCAGAAGGCTGGCGAAAAGGTTGAAGACGCCGCCAAGGGCAATTGATGACTGTGCTGGTTGCGGCCAGCAGGCATCGGAAAAAAGCCGGGGAAACCCGGCTTTTTTCATGCCTGCTGCACGTGGCCAACTGCACGTTCAACGACGTGAGCATCGCTTTCATTCACGCTTGACCGCCGGTCAACACGCGATTGCGCACTCTGTACCCACGGCGACATTGCCGTTCCAACAGGATGCCAACCCATGAACAAAGACATCATCTCCGGCAAGTGGACGCAGCTGAAGGGCAAGGCACAGGCCAAGTGGGGCGATCTCACCGACGACGACTTCAAGGTGGCTGAGGGCAATGCCGAGTATCTGGCAGGCCGTCTGCAGGAGCGTTACGGCTGGGCAAAAGACCGCGCTGAAACCGAAGTCCGTGACTTCGAAAAAGCCATGCGCAAGGAATACCCGGATTACCATTGATCCGGCCCGGGTTTGACCCGGACACCGTGATGAAAGAGGCGGGCCGCACTGCGGCCCGTTCTTCTGTGCGTGACGCGACGTTTCAACGCCAGCGGTACGGCGGCGGGTCCGGCACGAACTGGCCCGGGAACGCCTGCGGCTCGCCCGCCACCGGGCGCGGCCGGGTGATGATGCCGCGCGCGATCAGGTTGCGCTCGCTGTCATAGCGGACCGACACCTGCTGCACCGGGATGCGGCTGGCGCGACGGAAGTCCGTGCTCCCCGAATACGACGATTCGCGCGCCCCATGGCCGGTGCCCAACGCAGGCGAAGGGGCCGACGCGACCGTCGAGCCCGTTACTTCCACTGACGACAATGCGCGGTCGGCCGACTCTGCGGCCGGTGCCTGCGCGCGCTGCCGCGCCATCGGCCCTGATGGCGATACCGGTGGGCGGAACTGCTGCGCTTCATTGAACACTGCCATACCGATCACCCCGATGTTGTCCGGCCGGCCGGTGCGGCTGGCGTAGCTGCGACCCGGATCGGTGAACACGAACTGCGCCACTTCCTCTCGGGATTTGCGCCAGCCGTTGATGTCCGCGCTCTGCCACGGTTCCAGCACGTAGCCAGTCTGGTCCGGAGAGGCCACCTGGCCGTTGATCACGTTCAGTCCGTCCACCGACAGCACCACCAGCACGCGCCCGGGGCTGCGGTTGGTCAGGCGCAGGCTGTACGGATGACCATTCTGGCCCGCCACCCAGCGCTGGCCACGCTGGCTGTAATACGGCAGTTCGCTGCCCTGGTCGCGGTCGACGATGCTCAGCTGCACCGGTTCGGTCCGGCCCGGATCCGGCGGGTAGGGCTTGAAGCCGGTCAGGGCCAGTGTGGCGAGCAAGGGCAGGATCAGGCGTCTCATGGCAGCGCATCCGCTGGGAAGGTAGTGGGTTGAACGTGCCAGCCGGGCCAACGGGGTTGCGCCGGGGCAGGTAAACTGGGGGCGTTTACCTGTCCGACATGATTCCCCCCATGACCACCCGCGTTCTTACCGGCATCACCCCCTCCGGCACGCCCCACCTGGGCAACTATGTCGGTGCCATCCGCCCGGCCATTGCCGCCAGCCAGGCCTCGGAAATCGAGAGCTTCTTCTTCCTGGCCGACCTGCACAGCCTGATCAAGGCCCAGGAACCCGAGCGCACCCAGCGTTCCACCCTGGAGATTGCCGCCAGCTGGCTGGCCTGTGGCCGGGACCCGGACAAGGTGTGGTTCTACCGCCAGAGCGACATTCCGGAAACCACCGAGCTGATGTGGTTCCTGACCGTGATTGCCAGCAAGGGCATCCTCAACCGCGCCCATGCCTACAAGGCGGCGGTGGACAAGAACCGCGAAGAGCAGCTGGACGATGACGCCGGCATCTGCGCCGGGCTGTTCATGTACCCGGTGCTGATGGCTGCCGAGATCCTGATCTTCAAGGCCAACCGTGTGCCGGTCGGCCGCGACCAGATCCAGCACATCGAAATGGCGCGCGACTTCGCCCAGCGCTTCAACCACGTGTACGGCCAGGAGTATTTCCCGCTGCCCGACGTGGTGATCGACGAGCAGGTCGCCACCCTGGCCGGCCTGGACGGCCGCAAGATGAGCAAGAGCTACCACAACACCATTCCGCTGTTCGCGCCGCGCGCGGAGCTGAAGAAGCTGGTGTTCTCGATCCTCACCGACTCGCGCGCGCCAGGCGAACCCAAGAGCACCGAAGGCTCGGCGCTGTTCCAGATGTACCAGGCCTTCGCCAGCCCGGTGCAGACGGCCGCGTTCGCCCAGGCCTTCGCCGACGGCATCAGCTGGGGCGATGCCAAGCAGCAGCTGTTCGAGCGCATCGACCAGGAACTGACCCCGCTGCGCGAGCGCTACGACGCGCTGATGGCCGAGCCGGAGAAGATCGAAGCGCTGCTGCGTCGCCGTGGCCAGCAGCTGCGCGAGCAGTACGCCATTCCGCTGCTGAAGGAGCTGCGCCACGCGGTGGGCCTGCGCGACCTGTCCACCGCACGCGACGCGATCGCCGACGACGCCCAGGAACTGCGCGCCGCCCCGCCACTGTTCAAGCAGTACCGCGAAAAAGACGGCCGCTTCTATTTCAAGCTGCAGGCCAGCGACGGCACCCTGCTGATCCAGAGCGAAGGCTTTGATTCACCGCGCGATGCCGGCCAGCTGATCGCCGTGCTCAAGCAGGCCGAGCAGGGCGACCAGCTGCAGAGCGAGCTGTTCAAGCTCGAAGCCGAGGTCGACCAGATCCTCGCCGCCCTGGCCACCCTCCGCGACGCATAAGGCGTGCCGACCAACGGTCGGCACCTACCTCTGAAATCGTGACCCCGTAGAGCCGGGCTTGCCCGGCTGCTTCTCATGGCATCATCCGGTCATCCCCAACAGGATGACCGCAATGCCCTGGCTGTCTCTGTTGCTGTTCCTGCCCTGGTTCACCGTGCTCGGTGCCCTGTTCTGGTGGTTCCCACGCGAACCCCGCACCACCGCGCGGCGCGCCTTCGACACCCTCACCCTGCTGCTGGCCTTCGCCCTCAGCGCCATCGCCATGCTCTGGGGCCACCATATCGGCGTGGTCCAGGGCGACGCCGGCCCGATCTGGCGGCAGGTACTGGCGGTGCTGTATGCCTACGGAGCCTTCCTGGCGGTGCTGGTGGTGGCAATACTGCTGCGTGGCAGCTGGCTGGCGCGACGTGCGACCAAAGCCGAATCGAAGGCAACCCACGGTTTGGCGTAAATTGAGGGCAATCGCCTCACGGGCGATGCCCCACCCGTTTCATTGCCAGGGAGGCACAGATGCCTATCGACCCCAGCATTCATACCATCGACACCGCGTTCCAGCGCGATGACTTTGGTGCCGCCTATCTGGTCACCGAAGCCGGCCGCGCCGCCTTCATCGACTGCGGCACCGGGCTGTCGGTGCCGGCCATGCTCGCCGCGCTCACCCGGGTCGGCTTCACCCCGGAGCAGGTCGACTGGCTGATCGTCACCCACGTTCACCTGGACCACGCTGGTGGCGCGGGCCTGCTGATGCAGCAGCTGCCCAACGCGCAGCTGGTGGTGCATCCGCGCGGCGCGCCGCACATGATCGATCCGGCACGATTGATTGCCGGGGCCACCGAAGTCTACGGGGCCGAGGAGATCGCCCGCAGCTACGGCGCGATCCTGCCGGTGCCGGCCGAACGCGTGGTGATTGCCGAAGATGGCTACCACGTGGATCTGGCAGGCCGTCCGTTGCTGTGCATCGACACCCCCGGGCACGCCCGTCACCATCTGTGTGTGTGGGACGAGCGCAGCCGCAGCGCCTTCACCGGCGATACCTTCGGGCTGTCCTACCGTGAACTGGACAGCGACCAGGGCGCGTTCGTGGTGCCCACCTCTTCACCGGTGCAGTTCGACCCGGCGCCGCTGAAGCACTCGATCGGTCGTCTGCTGGCGCTGCAGCCGCAGTCGGTTTACCTCACCCATTTCGGGCGGGTGGGGGATATTCCCAAGCTGGGTGCGGACCTGATCGAGCAGATTGATGCAATGGTGGAGATCGGTCGGCAGTGCGATGGGCGTGCGGATCGGCACCGGTGCCTGGTGGCGGCGCTGACCGAGTTGTATGTGGAACGTGCGATGGCACATGGGTGCCGGTTGGATGAGGCGGCCGTGGTGCGGGTGTTGGCGATGGATATCGAGCTCAACGCGCAGGGGTTGGCGTGTTGGTTGGATCGGGACCGGCGTTAGTTCAAGAGCAGCCGGGCAAGCCCGGCTCTACGTCATGCGATTGTCACGTTACACTCTGGCATTCCGTTTTTGCCTGGTGTACTGCCGTGAATCCGATGCGCATCCTGCTGCTGTCGTCCTGCCTGTTTGCAGGAGGCCTAGCCTATGCGGCCAATGATCTCCCCGGCGGTGGCATCGACCCGCAGGCGCTGTCACGCCATGTGCGCGTGCTGGCCTCCGACGAATTCGAAGGCCGTGCCCCGGCCAGCCCCGGCGAAGAGCGCACCGTGCAATACCTGATCGAGCAGTTCAAGGCGTCGGGCCTGCAGCCCGGTGGCGTGGACGGCAGCTGGGTGCAGCCGGTGCCGATGGTGCGCGCCCAGGTCGATGGCCCGGTCACCGCGAAGCTGCGCCAGAAGGGTAAGACCCAGGCCCTCAGCAACGGCGTCGAGGTCACCCTGCAGAGCCTGCGCCCGCAGGCCGAGGTGAACATCAAAGACGCCCCGCTGGTGTTTGTCGGCTACGGCATCGACGCGCCGGAACGGCAGTGGAACGACTACAAGGACGTCGACCTGCACGGCAAGATCGCCGTGGTGCTGATCAACGATGCCGACTTCGAAGCCGAAGCGCCCGGCGCGTTCGACGGCAAGGCGGTTACCTACTACGGCCGCTGGACCTACATGTTCGAAGAGGCCGCCCGCCGTGGCGCCCAAGGCGTGCTGATCGTGCACGAAACCGCACCGGCCGCGTATGGCTGGGCCACGGTGAAGAGCTCGGGCACCTCGCCGCTGTTCGATATTGAACGCACCCAGGAACAGGCACTGGCCCAGCACGTGCCGGTGCGCGGCTGGATGCAGCGCGCACTCGCCGAACAGCTGTTCCGCGATGCAGGCCTGGATTTCGAGGCCGAGAAGCGCAAGGCGATGAGCGCCAGCTTCCAGCCGGTGGCGCTGGGCGATGCCACGCTGTCGGCGCAGTTCAAGCTCAAGCGTGAGCAGGTGATCACCCGCAACGTGGTGGCCAAGCTGCCCGGCGGCGCGCATGCCGATGAGGCGGTGATCTTCTCAGCGCACTGGGATGCCTTCGGTATCGGCCAGCCCGACGCCAAGGGTGACCGCATCCGCCGCGGTGCCATCGACAACGCCACAGGCGTGGCCACCGTGCTCGAGCTGGGCCGTGTGTTCGCCGCCGGCCCGCAGCCGCAGCGCACCCTGTATTTCGTCGCGCTCACCGCCGAGGAAAAGGGACTGCTCGGCGCGAACTACTACGCCGCGCATCCGCTGGCCCCGCTGGACAAGACCGCCGCGGTGCTGAACATCGAGATGTTCAGCCCGGACGGCGCAACCCGTGACATCGCGTCGTGGGGCAAGGGCCGTGTGTCGCTGGAAGGTGACCTGGAACGCGTGGCCAAGGCGCGTGGGCGCAGCTACTCGCCGGACCCGAACCTGGAGGCCGGCTTCTTCTACCGCGCCGACCACTTCGCCTTCGCCCGCCTGGGCGTGCCGGCGATCACCATCGGCCCCGGCCTGGACAAGCTGGACGGAGGCGTCGAGGCTGGCCGCGCGCTGCGCGACAAGTACTTTGCCGACTGCTACCACCAGGCCTGCGACGCCTGGACCCCGAGCTGGGACCCGGCCGGCCACGCCGCCGATACCCTGCTGGTCTACGACCTCGGCATGGAGCTGGCCAACAGCCGCCGCTGGCCGCACTGGGAGGAAGGCTCGGAGTTCCGCGCCATCCGCGAAAAGAGCGAAGCGGCCCGCCGCTGACGCGGCCCGCCCCCCCCACGGTCGTGCGCTACCGGTCCATGCCATTCGGTAGGTCACGACCGTTGGTCGTGACCGGGCCGCCGGGAAACCCAAACAAAAAAGCCGGGGCATGCCCCGGCTTTCTTGTTATTACATCGACGCGTTACTTCCGCGTCCCATCCAACCAGTTCGGGCCCTTGTTCTTCAGGAAGAACACGTACACGAACAGCGAAACCGCAATGATCGCGGTGACATAGATGGCGAACTCGCCCACATGGCCGGTCTTCAGCGCACCCTGGTACAGCAGCGGCGCGGTACCACCGAACAGCGAGTTGGCCATCGCGTAGCCGAAGCCCACGCCCAGCGCACGCACGTGGGTCGGGAACAGTTCCGCCTTCACCACCGCGTTGATCGAGGTGTAGCCGGTCAGGATCACGAAGCCCAGGGCCAGAGTCAGGAACGCCCACACCGGGTCATGCTGGTTCGGCAGTTCGGTGATCAGGTACCAGCTGTAC
>JAEXNZ010000545.1 GCA_023439425.1 Pseudomonadota bacterium | reverse complement strand
GTCCCGCATACCCCCTCCCGAAGCCGCCCCCGATAGTTCGTCGGTGCTCACAGGGCCCATCGGCCCGGCGTGGGGCGCCGCCACCTGCCGCACGCGCACTGCTTCGCTCTTGTAGAGCCGGGCTTGCCCGGCTGCTCCTGCTCCTGCTTTCCCATCCGTGGCCAGCCATCCAACGAGGTGGGGCTGAGGTATCCCCTGGAGGGACAGTCCACGGCATGGATGCCGTGGAGTAGCCTACATGGACGTACTTGCGGCGTGTCCCGGAACGGGGGTGCCTCAGCCCCACCCGGCACGTAGAAATGACCAGCTAGCGGCTCTTAGCGCCGACATACGGCAATCCGACGCAGCCATGACCCAGCACCACCCTGTTAATCTTGGCACCTGACTTTCACGAGTGTGTTGGCAATGAATCCACTGCGCTGGCCTTACCGCGCCCAGTTTTTCCTGGGGTTCCTGATCTGCGCCGGGCTGCTGGCGTTTGCCATCTTCATGCAGTTGAAGATGGGCCTGGAGCCATGTCCGCTGTGCATCTTCCAGCGCATCGCGTTCGCCGCGCTCGGCCTGCTGTTCCTGATCGGCGCACTGCATGGGCCGCGCGACCGGCCCGGGCGCATCACCTATGGCGTGCTGGCCTTCATCGCTGCCGCAGTGGGCATCGGCATTGCCGGGCGTCACGTGTACGTGCAGATGCTGCCGCAGGACCTGGGCTCCAGCTGCGGGCCGCCGCTGTCGTTCCTGAGCGAGACCATGGGGCCGTTCGAGGTGTTCCGCACCGTGCTGACCGGTACCGGCAACTGCGGCAACATCGACTGGGCCTTCCTCGGGCTTACCATGCCCATGTGGAGCCTGGTCTGGTTCGTGCTGCTGGGCCTGTGGGCGCTGGTGGTGTCGTTCCGCAAGCCGCCACGCCGCTATTGATTCTTCTGTACTGCTGACCTGACTGGATACTCCGATGAACGCCTCTACGCCTGCCAACGCTTCTGCCGCTTTGCCGACCGACTGGTCGCCGGAGAGCTGGCGCAGCCGGCCGGCGCTGCAGATGCCGACCTATCCCGATCCGGTCGCGCTGGATGCGTCACTGCATGAATTGAAGCGGCTGCCGCCGCTGGTGACCTCGTGGGAGATCCTGTCGCTCAAGCGTCAGTTGGCCGAGGCCCAGGAGGGCAAGCGCTTCCTATTGCAGGGCGGTGACTGCGCCGAGAACTTCAGCGACTGCGAAAGCACCACCATTTCCAACCGGCTCAAGGTGCTGCTGCAGATGAGCCTGGTGCTGGTGCACGGCATGCGCAAGCCGGTGATCCGGGTCGGGCGCTTTGCCGGCCAGTACGCCAAGCCGCGCTCGGCCGACACCGAAACCCGCGATGGCGTCACCTTGCCGAGTTACCGTGGCGATGTCATCAACGCGCCCGAGTTCACCGAAGCCGCACGTCTGCCCGATCCGCGTCGGATGCTGCAGGCGCATGCGCATTCGGCGATGACCATGAACTTCGTGCGCGCACTGATTGATGGCGGCTTTGCCGACCTGCATCACCCCGAGTACTGGAACCTGGAATGGGTGCGGCATTCGCCGTTGGCCACCGACTACCAGAAGATGGTGTCGTCGATCGGCGATGCCGTGCGCTTCATGGAAACCCTGTCCGGCACCCAGGTGTACAACCTGAACCGGATTGACTTCTACACCTCGCATGAGGCGTTGTTACTGCCCTACGAGCAGGCACTGACCCGGCAGGTGCCGCGTCAGCAGGGCTGGTTGAACCTGAGCACGCATTACCCCTGGATCGGCATGCGCACGGCGGCGCTGGACGGTGCACATGTCGAGTACCTGCGTGGCGTGCGCAATCCGATTGCGATCAAGGTCGGCCCGTCAGTGCAGCCAGACCAGCTGCTGCGTCTGATCGACGTGCTCAATCCGGACGACGAACCGGGCCGGTTGAGCTTCATCCATCGCATGGGCGCGGCGCAGATTGCCGAGAAGCTGCCGCCGCTGCTGGATGCGGTGAAGCGTGATGGTCGCCGCGTCTTGTGGGTGTGCGATGCGATGCACGGCAATACCGAAAGCACCAGCAATGGCTTCAAAACGCGCCGGTTCGACAACGTGCGCAGCGAGGTGGAGCTGTCCTTCGACCTGCATGCCGCGGCCGGTACGCGACTGGGCGGCGTGCATCTGGAGCTGACGGGTGAGGATGTCACCGAGTGCACCGGTGGTGCCCGTGAGCTGACCGAGCGCGACCTGGAGCGGGCGTACCGGTCCACCGTGGATCCGCGTCTGAACTATGAGCAGTCGCTGGAGATTGCGATGGCGATTGTGCGCAAGCAGTCCGCGTAACAATTTGATCATCGCCGCTCTGGCAGGGTGAGGGGCCTGTCCCCCCCCACAGGAGCGTGCATGCACGTCGACTGGACCCTGGCCGCCGACTACCTGTGGCCGATCGGCATCGCCCTGATCATCGGCATCACCAGCTGGTGGCTGCTGATGGCCCTCACCCGTCGCCTCAAAGACCGCGATTACCGGCGCGCACGCATCACCCGTGTGATCAGCCGCCCACTGGCCTTCGCGTTGCCGCTGCTGGTGCTCATTCCCGCACTGGAAGCGACC
>JAEXNZ010000521.1 GCA_023439425.1 Pseudomonadota bacterium | reverse complement strand
GCCCCAGACAGAGGGTCGGCGGCCAACGAAAATCAAAACCGGCTACCGATCCGGACCGGTAGCGTCGGTCGACAGACGACGGCCCTGAAACCACCCACGTCCGGTAACGCATGACGCAAAAACAACGGCGGCTTTGACACTCCTACCGACCTCCCGCCAACCCACTACAATTCCCCCATGGCCATCGCCCCCGCCCCGCGCTCACCCAAAAAAAAGGCCCCTCTCTACGAAGAGGTCGCCGAGCATGTGCGCGAACGGATCTACGACTACCGCCTGCCCCCGGGCGAATGGATCGACGAACCCGCCCTGTGCGAGGAACTGACGATCAGCCGTACCCCGCTGCGCGAGGCACTGAAGCTGCTGGCGGCCGAAGGCTTGGTGCAGATTGATGCAGGGCGCGGCGCGAGGGTGACGCGTTTGACGCTGGAAGACCTGAACCAGCTGTTCCCGGTCATGGCGATGCTGGAAGGCCGTTGCGCGCACGAGGCGGTGAAGAACATCGATGATGCCGGCGTGCAGCAGCTGGAAGCGCTGCATGCGGCGATGGAAGCGGCGGCGGCGGAAGGCAACATCGCCGAGTACTACCGCAACAACTACTTGATTCACGAGACGGTGCAGCACTATGCGGGCAACCCATGGCTGATCCGGATCACCCATGACCTGCACCGCATTCTGAAGATGCACCGCGGCCGCCAGCTGCTGGCTCCGGGACGGACGGCGCAGTCGCTGGCCGAGCATCGGGAGCTGATGGACTGCTTCCGGCAGCGCGATGCAGAGGCAGCCGGGCAGACCATGGAGCGGCATCTGTTGAGCCAGGGGCAGGCGCTGGCGGCGTATGTGGCGGCGGGGGGATTGTTGAACGGGCCGGCCCCGTTGCCGACTGAAGGCGGCCGCTGATCAACCACCTCCCGTAGAGCCACGCCCTGCGTGGCTTCGACCCACCCGGAACACCCCATATGGACACGCCATGCGTGTCCATCGCACGATCAAGGACCGCGAAGCCACGCAGGGCGTGGCTCTACGGGTTGGTGGAGATTGCCGGGCGGGTTTCGCGCAGGGTCCACAGGGCCGGCAGCACCAGCACCGCGACCAGCGCGATCATGGCACCCGGGGCTGCGGACCAACCGGTCTGTCGAACCAGCAGTTCAGCCAGCAATGGGGTCGCCCCGCCAAAGAACGCGGTAGCCACGGTGACGCCCAGCGCGAGCCCGCTCAACCGCCCCTCGCCGGGGAACTGCTCGGCCGTGGCCGGCGCAGCCACCGCGCTCACACCACCGGCCAACGCAGCGAGCACCACGGCCCCTAACGCGATCTGCACCACGCCACCCTCGCCCATCAACGCGAACATGCCCAGCGGCAGCAATGCTGACAAAGCGGCCAGCGCGATCAGCAGCGGACGCCGTCCAACCCGGTCTGACAAGGCTCCGAACAACGGCGTAACCACGATCACCGCTACTGCCGCCACGGTGGACAGCCATAAGGCGGTCGCCTCGCTGACCTCGCTCATCGAACCCAGGAAGGCAGGCACGTAGGTGATACCCACGTAATAGGTAATCGACCCAAGCGCGGATACCGCGAAAGTGCGCACCACCGCACCGCGATGATGCCGCCAGGTATCGCGGATCGGTGCCTTCGGCACGGTGCCGACCTCCCGTTGGCGGATGAACTCCGGCGACTCATGCAGGGTGGAGCGCGCCACCAGAATCACACCGGCCAACGCCGCGCCTACGAAGAAGGGAATGCGCCAGCCCCATGCCGCCAGCTGTGCATCGCTGAGCAATGCCACGGTCAGCGCGGAGACGCCGACGGCCAGCAACGCGCCGATTTCGCTGGCTGCGGAAGCCAGCGAGGTCACCAGACCACATCGACGCGGCGGCGCACTTTCCAGCAGGTAGGCCACCACGCCCGTGTATTCGCCACCTACCGAAAATGCCATCACACAGCGCAGCAGCAGCAACAGCACGCCGGCGCTCACGCCGATGCTGGCAAACGTCGGCAGCAGGGCGGTGGCCAGCATGGCCGCCGTCATCAGGATCATGGATGCCAGCAGCATCCAGCGCCGGCCGATGCGGTCGCCGAGACTGCCGAAGCACAGCGCGCCCAGCGGGCGCATCAGGTAGGACACCGCAAACCCGGCCAGGGTGACCAGCAGCGCTTCCTTACCACCGCCGAAGAAGACCCGCGACAAGACGGTTGCCAGGTACAGATACAGCGTGAAGTCGTACCACTCGACCACCGTGGACAATCCGGCGATCACCATCGAGCGAGTGTGCGGCGGCGCGCTCAACGCAGGATCTCACCCTCGTCTTCACCGTCCCAGTAATGGATGCGCACCGCGCTGACCCGGATCAGCACCAGCCCCGGCGTATCGACGCCCTGCTCGAACCAGCGCTTCAGATCGCTCACCCAATGTTCTTCCATCAGCGTTTTGCTGCGGATCACCATGCCCCGGCCCTGCACCGACACGAACAGCGGTGGCTTGCCGAGCGTGATCAGCGACTTGCTCCCGGTAAACGACAGCGCCACCTTCGGCTCGCGCATGATCTCACCGACCATGTCTGCCGACTCCAGCGTAAAGAACCAGCTGTCGCCGTCGTACTCCACATCACCGTTGTTGCTCATCGGGCGCGCCGCGATCTCGCGGTCGTCAGCGTGGGTATGCAGCAGGCAGAAGTCGATGTGGGCCATCTTCTTCGCCAGCTCGGGCAGGGTCAGCGTGGTCATGCGCGCTCCGCAAAGGGTAGATCAACGCGCTCAGGGTCGGGGCAGACGCGTGACCGTGCCGTGCACAGCTCACGCGCTGCCTTTCACATGCGTCAGCGCACCTCGATGAATACCGGATTGGAGTGGAACCACAGGTCCTGCCACGGATCTTCGCCGGGCACGTCGGCCAGTGCCACACGCTCGCCGGTGCTGTTACCCCGGGCGCGTACGAAGCCGCCATTGGCCGGTACCGGCACCGCCCACGTGACGCTGATCCAGTCGCCGTCACGCTGCCAGTCGGCGGCGGCGAAGTGGCGCGACTGCATCTTCAACACGCCGTCATCATCCTTGCCGCCCACCACCAGCTCGATCAGCTTGAGCGCCGGTCGGTCGCCGTTCGCGTTTGGGACGTTCGGCTGGCGCACGCGAAGTTTTACCTGCAGCGAGCCATCGGCCGACACCGGCAGGGTCTCGCCGAGCGTGGCCGAACGGATACCCTCGCCCACCGACAGCTCCACCCTGTCGACCAGATCGCCGGTCACCGCGAAGGTGCGGCCATGGCGCAGGCTGTCCAGGATGTCATCGGCCTCCGGCCGGGCCCAAGCGTAGGTCTTGCTGTACTCGCCCGGGTCATAGTCGCGGCCGCCGTCGCGCACGTTGACGTGCGAGTCGGAGCTGGCGGTGATCCAGAAGCGCAGACCGTCGGCCAGCATCTGGTCCCAGATGCCGCCGACCTGCGCGGTCATCTGGTCGAAGCCGCCGAAGGTCGGTGCGGCCTTGTTCCGATACAGCCCTCGCTCGCTGCGAATTCCCTGGTGGCCCGGGGCTCCTTCCATGCCGACCAGCACCTGCGGCGCGGCCGCGTGCCAGCTGCGCAGCTCTTCCGGAGTGACTTTGCCCCAGGCACCCACACCGGTGGCGGTACGTGAGGGATGGTTGATCAGCATCAACGGCTGCGGTTGCAGCCCTCTCAGGTAACCCAGTGCCGCCAGCATCTCCTGCTGCGTATCGCGACTGCCCTGCAGCGGTTCGCTGCGGCTGTAGTCACGCTCGGCAGTGACCAGCTGGTCACGCTCATCCGGACCTGGCGCGATGATCAGCGAGGCATGCTCACCGGCCGGCACGTCAAATTCCATGCCGTTGAACTGGATCACGTCGGGCACATCGACCCGGGCCTGTATCAGGGCCGGATAGGCGTGGTCGCGGGTCACCACGGAATGACCGGGGCCACCGTGATCGGTATGGATCATCCAGCGCAGGCCAAACGCTTTGGCCTGGGCCGCATTGCGGCTGCGGCTGTAGGAAGAGTCGCCGCCGCGGATCGGGGTCGGCGGGTTGGTGCTGCGATCCCACTCCACGCTCCATTCACTGTGAACGTGGTGGTCGCCAGCCAACCATTGGCGGCCGGCGTCGGAATCGGGAGTGGCGGCCAGCGCCGGGGCACACGCGGCCAGCATCGCCATCGCAAGAAGCGTTTTCATCGGCATACCTCATAAAGCGTGCAGGCGACGCGCGGACCCTCTCCGATCCGCGCGCCACCCACACTGGAACGGTGGATCAGAAGTCGGCGCGAAGGCCCAGGCTGATACGGCGACCCGAGGCTTCGTACATGGTCGGGAACGACGGATCCATGGTGTAGCCGCTGGTGATCTCGTTGGTGAGGTTGATGCCCTTCAGGCTGATCTTGATGTTGTCGGTGATGCGGTAGCCGATGGAGACGTCCATCTGGCCGTAGGCATCGCGGTAGATCGGGTACAGGTTGTAGCCGATCGACTCGACGTACTCGTCCTTGTGGTTGTACGAAACGCGGGCGTCGAAGCGCTCGTTCTCGTAGTACGCGGTGAAGTTCCAGGTCTTCTCCGACAGACCCGGCATCGGGGTTTTGATGCCGAGGTCGGACTCGCCGGCCAGCGAGCTGTCGAGCATGGTGTAGTTGGCATTGATGCCGAAACCTTCCAGCCAGGGCGTGAACATGCCCAGCGGCATCTGCGCGACCAGCTCGATGCCATCGACCTCATAGGATCCCTTGGCATTGACCGGCTGGTACACGTCGAAGTCGTAGATGCCGTTGAGGCTGCCGTTGGCGTTGTACACGGCCACGTCCTCGACCATGCCGGTCAGCGAGTTGATCACCACGCCGTCGATGTTCTTGCGGAAGTAGCTGGCGGCAAACAGCGCGCCGTTGTCCAGGTACTTTTCCACGCCCACTTCCCACTGCTTGGCGTAGGTCGGCTTCAGCGCCGGGTTGCCGTCGGTGAAGCGGTACGAACTCCAGCTGGCGGTGCGCTTGTAGGCCACGTCGGTCAGTGCCGGGCGCATCATCACCTTGGAGGCCGCCGCACGCAGCAACAGGCCCGGCGACAGTTCGGCGGTCATGTTGAAGCTGGGCAGCAGGTCGTCATAGCTGCCATCCTTGGACACCGGGGTATCGGTGTAGCCGGTGCTGCCGTCCGGACGCTGGATCGGGTGAAAGCCGAACGAGTCGACCTTGGTGTCCACGTAGCGGGCACCGGCATTGACGGTGAACGGCACGTTGCCGATGTCGAAGGCGAAGTCGGTCATGGCGTAGAAGCTCATCACCTTTTCATCGACCTGGTAGAACTGGCCGGGGTCGAACGGGGTGTAGAAGCCGTCGTAGCGGAACGCACCGCGTGCGTACTCATTGGAGACCTGCTCCCAGTCCAGGCCCTTGTGCGAATAGCTGCCGCCCGGAACGATGTCGCTGATCGACTGCAGCGGGCTGTCGGCCAGGGTGCGGGTGTTCACCCAGGCGGCACTGCCGGCGGTCGGCCCGGTGATCTTGGCGTCGCCATACTGACGCTCCTTGGAGCGGTCGGTGTAGCGC
>JAEXNZ010000497.1 GCA_023439425.1 Pseudomonadota bacterium | reverse complement strand
CTGGGGGGGCCTCTACGGTTGGGTCGGCGCGTAATACGCCCGGGCATCACCCAGCATCAGCACCAGCCCGGAGACATCGCCCCACGCATCACGCTGGAACTCCGCCTGCAGCCCGCCGATGTCAGGGGACACGAAGCGATTCGGTGACACCGGCAGCAGCCGACCGCTGCGTCCGGTGCCAGCAACGCCCATGCGTACGCCGCCGTCGCCCACGCTTACCTCCAGAGCGGGAACGTCAAACACATCCGCAAGCGCACCCTGCACCGCCAACGGCACCGCGTCGCTGCGTACGTAGTTGCCGGCCAGGTCGACAATGGCAGGAGACCGCGTATCCAGCGCGATGCTGCGTACCACCGGGTTCACGCCCCGACCGATGACATCGGACAGCGCATTGCGGATTTCAGCCGCCAGCGCAGCGCCGTTCTCGCCGTTGGTCAGAATGACGAATCCGTCGCCGGTTTCCAGATAGCCCTCGATCCAGGCGCGATAGCTGTCATTTGATCCGCCATGGTGAAAGATGCGTCGCACACCGTCACCGTCCAGGCGTGGTCCCAACCCATGCCAGCTCGGGCTGACCCGGGTCATCATGTCGATAGCCAATGGACGTGGCAGGAAAGTGTCCGTTCCCCGATAGCTGGCCCCCAGCGCGGCGACAAAGCGGCCAAGATCGGCCGCGCTGGTCCACAAGCCGGAAGCACCGGCCTCCGGGAAGGATTGCCAGCCACGCGGCAGTGCGGTCACCGCACCGCTGGAATCATGCGCCTTGGCGATGTTGTCCTTGTCCTGTGGCGGATCATCAAACCGGCTACGTGACATACCGATGGGGGTGAACACCTGCGCACGTGCAAGTGAATCCAGCGGCTGCCCACTCACGGTTTCCAGCACGTGCTGTTCAACCATCACGCCGCCGCCGGAATAGTCACCACGCTCACCCGGCGGGTAAATCAGGCGAACCGGCCTGTTCTTCGCGGGTGGCACCCCGTCCAGCGTCTGCAACACGCTGGGCAGCGGCTCCCCCGGCAGATAGTCGGCGAAGCCGTGCACGCCCAGACCCGATGTGTGGGAAAGCAGCATGCGCAGGGTGATGCGCGGATGCGGTGTGGCGGCGGTGCCGGGCACCTGCCAGTCGGTCAGATGCTGCTGGATGTTCTGATCCAGGTCGAGCCGTCCGTCGGCCACCAGTCGCAGCGTGGTGGCAGCGGTGACGACCTTGCTGACCGAACCGACTGAGAACAGTGTGTCGGCGTTCACCGGCGCGTCTGTACCTGCAGCACGCACGCCGTAGCCGGCTACATGGACGAGCTTTCCTTCACGCAGTACCGCAATGGCAGCGCCCGGGACGTGGTGATGATCCATTCGCCGCTGCAGTGACCAATGGGGCAGCGAAGCACCGGGCTCCAGAACGCCGGGACGCAAACCGGAATTCAGCGCGGTGTCCACCGCGGCGTCGTGCAGGTCGGCAGCAGCAACAGGAAGTGCAACCAGCAGTGCAGCCAGCACACTGGCAACACGCAGCCGCACACCGCTACCCGGGCGGCCAGTTCGATGCTTCATGCGTCAGCGCCTCCCCGCCACGGCACCCTGCCGCACCAGATACTCACGCACCTGCGCATTGCGCGCCTGGTTGTAAGGCGAACGCCAACGGCCGCCATCCGCCACCACGCCGAGATTCACGTCGGCACCGCGCTCAACCAGGAACGCAACCGTCGCCACATCACCTGATCGTGCGGCATTGATCAGTGGCGTCTCGTCAAGCGGAACATGCCGATTCACGTCGGCTCCCGCCGCCACCAGCCGCTGTACCACCGGAAGCCGGCCGCGCGCAGCAGCGGCGATGAGCGGATTGCCGTCGCCCCGTGATGCAAGATCCGGTTGCGCGCCCAGCGCCAGCAGGGCGTCGACGGCGGCAAGCTGCCCGTTTGCTGCGGCACTGATCAATGCGGTGCCATCGCCCCACACCGTGGCGTCCACCGGCACACCCTGGCGTACCAGTTGTTGAATGCGGGCGACGTCGCCGTCAGCAGCAGCGTCCACCAGGTCGCGGGCATGCGCTGTTTCAGCGGAAGTTCGCACCGCGCGCGGAGCATCGGCGACCGGGGCACCCAGGCGTGGGGTAACGGCCAACGCCACGCTGGTGTGTATGCCCAACGCCAGCAGGCACAGGCAGACGGTGCCCAGACGCAGGCCGCGTCGTGCTTTCTCCGCGTCCAGTACAAGCAACTGATCGACGCGCGCGGTGAGTCCACTGCGATTGACCGACATGCCCACCGCCAGCGCGTTGCGGTGCTCACGCTGCTGGACCAGCGCTGACACGCCGCTCAGCAGTGACTCGGCATAGCGACGACCGCTTCCCGCCTGGAGGGCGGCGCGCGCATCGCACGCGGCTTCACGGGCGGCATCCAGTTGCCGGCCGATCAGGCGCAGGAACGGACTCCACCAGAACACGGCCAGCACGGCACGCTGGGCGGCGCTGGCCCACAGGTCGCGGCGCTGCACATGCGCGGCTTCGTGCAGCAGCAGGTCGCGCAGGGCATCGGCGGAGAGTGCCTGCTGCAGCGGTCGAGGGACCAGAATGCGGGGGCGCAGCAGCCCGACCACCATTGGGCTGTGGATGTGCTCGGATACCGCAACATCGGTGTGTGCAGGGCAAGCGGTGCCCAGCAGCGCCTTCAGCGCGTCATCCGCTCGGGCATGGCGGTGCAGCCGTTGCGCCTGCCACACACCGGTCAGTAGGCGCGTCAACGCCAGCAGCGTGCCCGCCAGCCAAAGCGCGGCGGCCAGTTGAAGCACGTCCGTGGCGGGGATGTGCCGCGTTGCCGGTGCGGGCGCGGCCATTGTGGCTGCGTCCGTGGCTGTGGAAGGCAGCACGCCAGGTACTGGCTCAGTCAACGGCGCAACAGGTGACGGGGCGGGACTGGGTGCACCCGGCAGCAGCACCAGCATGGGCGAAGCGGCGGCCAGTACAAAGGCACCCGCCAGCAACCACGAGCGCGCCTCGGCACTGAAACGACGGGGCGTCGCCACCACAGCCATCAGCGCGAACAAAAGCGCGCTGTGCCACAGGTGCTGCAGGGCGAACGTGAACAACAGGTGCGTCCAGTGCTGGCTCATTCTGGTTTCCTTTTCCGGGGCGTGTCCGCGTTGGCAACGCGGTCCTGCAGGGCGTTCAGCTCATCGGCGTCAAGTTCATGCGCGTCAATCAGATGCTGGGCCAACACGTTCGGCGAACCGTTGAAGAACGACTTCAACAGGTTCTGCAGCGCCTGTTGCCGGGCCTCGCTGCGGGAAATGGCCGCGCTGTAGATGAAGGCGCGCCCTTCCGCGCGATGGGTGACCAGGCCCTTCTTGTCCAGCACTTTGAACATGGTCAGCACCGTGGTGTAGGCCACCGGCTTCTTCTTTGAAAGCTCGTCGGTCACCTCGCGCACCGACGCCTCTTTCTTTCTCCACAGCACCTCCAGGATGCGGCGCTCGGAATCAGTGAGGGTGGGGGAAGGGGGACGCGCCATGGGCTATCTACTGGTTCATTAGTTGATAGGCGGATCCTGAGCTCGGCCCGCCCGCGTGTCAACTATGTAATTAGTAATGGGAACGCCACGCGTATCCATCGCAATACATGAACCCGCGTAGAGCCACGCCCTGCGTGGCTGCTCTTCATTCGGCACCGC